>VBOO01000030.1 GCA_005877505.1 Nitrospirota bacterium | reverse complement strand
GCCTCGAGTTCAATTTCAAGACCACGAAGGGCGTGATCTTCCACGGCCGGCTCTTCGTCCTGGAAGGCAACTTTACGGTGGATGCGCAGGTCATGGAGCGTTTGTCCGAGGAGCAATACCGGCTGGAAGACGCCTCGTTCACGACCTGCAGCGTGCTGGAGGGGGAACGGACGCCCTGGCAGTTTAAAGCAGAGAAGGCCGAACTGGAAGTGGAAGGGTTCCTGTACGCCCGGAACGTTCAGTTTTGCATCCTGGACGTGCCGGTCATGTACCTGCCGGCCGTCCTCTTTCCCGCCAAGCGGGAGCGGGCGACCGGTTTCCTCATACCCGTCATGGGCTCCAGCAGCGTGCAGGGCTTCAAGATCCGGGAGGCGTTCTTTTGGAACATCAGTCCGAGCCAGGACGCAACGGTCACGCTGGACGAGCGCGGCAAGCTTGGGACAGGCGGCACGCTGGAATATCGGTATAAACTTTCGAGGAACTCTGACGGCTATTTCTGGACCCAGTACTTCCGTGACGTCCCAGACCAGACCTCGCGCTGGGATGTCATTTACAGGCACACGTCGAAGTTTTCCGACGATCTGCAGGGACGGGTTAACATCAACTACTTGAACCAGCGAGCCAACTTGTTCGTCCTGAGCGAGGACGTGCTCCAGCGGGTGGCGGCATACCAGGAGTCCAACGCCTTTGTGAGCAAGCGGTGGGACAATCAGGTGGCGTATGGGTTGGCGCGCTATTCGCAGAACTTGACCAATTTGTCCGATAAGACGGTGGTGCAGACCATGCCGGAGATCGGGTACTTCCTCACGCCGTGGCGATTCGGGGGGCTTCCGGTCTACGCCGGACTGGATACCACTTTTGATGACTTCGCCCGTCAGCAGGGGACCGGCGCCCTCCGCACTGACCTTTTCCCCAGAGTGTGGGCCTCCCTTCCGTGGGACCGCTACGTCACCGTGACGCCGTTAGTCGGCTTCCGCGAGACCTACTATAACCGCAGCCTTCTTCAATCGGACCGACCGACCTCGCGTGAAGCCCTATACTTGAGCGCGACGGTTGACACCCGTCTCGTGCGTCGTTTTGCGCAAGAAGGCGGTGTTGGGATCGTCCACAAGATAGAGCCGGCTCTCATTTATGAATACTTGACCTCGACAAGACAGGGGGATCTTCCGATCTTCAACGATGTCGATCAGTTGTTCCCGAAGCACCTTCTCACCTACGAGCTGACGAGCCGGCTGTCCACGACGGTCCCGGTGGGCGACACCACGAGACACCTGGAGTTCGCGTATCTCAGGCTGACCCAAAGCCAGCACCTGGGTTCTCCCAACAGAAGGCTTTCGACGAACGCTGGGAGTGTACTCAGTTTCGGCGGCAATCAGGTCCTCGGCTTTCAGCCGACCGGCAGGCCCTTCTCGGATCTCCGGGGAGAACTGATCCTGAGGACACTCAAACCGATCCCGGCCACCCTCGATGTCGATACCTTTTACGATTACACCGCCTCCTCCGTCGCGGTCCTCAACACCGACCTGAGCTTCGAGTTGCGAAATGGATATTTCCTTTCCCTAGGTCAGCGTTTTACGAGGGCCGGGCCGGTCCCTGTTCGAGGGGATCTCTTCAATCCCCTGACGCTGAATGACGTGCTGATTCAGACGGAGAAGACACACTTCTATACTGCGGAGGTAGGGACAACGCTGCCGTTCAACCTCTACGCGGTGATCCGAGGCTACTACGACGCGCAGAGTGGAAGATTCCCGGAAATCGATTATGGGTTGTACTATGTGAATTCGAGTCGGTGCTGGGGAGTCGGGGCACTGCTGATCGAGCGTGGGCAAATTCCTGGTGTGGCCCCGGCTCAGACGGAATTTGCCTTCCTCTTCACGTTGGGCGGAGTGGGCTCCACGGAGTCGCCGTTCAGCGCCGTCTATCAAAGGCTCTTCCAGCGCCTCGGGCTTGATATCCAAAAGCTCCGTGAAGTGTCTCCGCCTCCTGCATCCGCCAGACCCTTTTGAAGGGCGGAGCTTCTTCCGCGCCGCCCTTGACAAGCCATCGGGCGCAGTCCACATAATCGCGTATGCGTGCACGCCTGGCATGGGTCACGGCGTCGGTTGGCCTTGTGGGAATCGCCTTGGCCGGCGCTGGTCTCTCGACGCCGGTCTCGCATACCGACAATGGCCGGCGGATCTTCCTGCATGGTACCACCTCCGCTGGACGGGTCGTGGAGAACAGTCATGGCATGGAAGGCGTGGGGTGCACCATGTGCCACGGCCCCGATGGGCGCGGCGGCGTGATGCACGGCATCCCAGCGCCCGACATCACCTACTCGGCTTTGACAGACCCCAACGGACACGTGCACGGGTTCATGGACCGCCGCCATCCTCCCTTCAACCGGGAGACGATCAAGGCGGCCATCGTCGCCGGCATCGACCCGGCGGGCCACACGCTCCATGAAGAGATGCCGCGCTGGACCGGCCTCAGCCCCGGCGACCTTGACGATCTCATCGACTACCTCCAGGTTCTCTCGCAAGGCAAGCGGCGTCCCCTGCCGGGACCGGAGCGGATGTAGCCGTACAACCCGATCACCCTGAGCCTGGTTCGAGGAACTCACCACAGGATTCGATATGTCAGCCGTTCGTCCTGAGCCCTTCGGTCCAGCCGTTCGTCCTGAGCTTGTCGAAGGAGACGGCTGACATCCTCAGGGCAGGCCTGTCGAAGGGCGACAGCCAGACGTTGCTCTTTGTGGTTCGACAGGCTCACCACGAACGTCGATGGATTCGTTGTGTTGACAGCTTCGTCATCGGTACGATAGGCTACACATTGCGGAGCAATGCAATGAACATTTTGGATTTTGGAGGATAAAGAGTGGGAAAAGCACTACCGGTGAGCGGAACGACATGGGACACCGAGGTGGTCAAAGCTGACGGCCTGGTGATGGTAGACTTCTGGGCTGTCTGGTGCGGTCCGTGCCAGATGGTGGCCCCTATCGTCGAGGAGCTGGCGGAGGAATACGACGGCAAAGTAAAAATCGTGAAGCTCAACACGGATGAGAACCCGGACATCGCGGGCCGATACGGCATCATGAGCATTCCCACCCTGCTCTTCTTCAAGGGCGGCCAACCGGTCGACAAGGTCGTCGGGGCCGTGCCGAAACGGGTCCTGAAGGAGGCGATAGACAAACTCCTCTCATCCCCTGTCTAGCCAGTGTGCTGACAGAACTCCGCATCCGCAATTTCGCCATCATCGACGCGATCGAGCTGGAGTTTGCGGATAGTTTCACAGTCTTCACGGGCGAGACCGGCGCCGGAAAATCCATCCTTGTGGGTGCGGTGGACCTTCTGGTCGGGGGGCGCGCCTCGGTCGATCTGATTCGATCTGGCGCCGAGGAAGCCGAAGTCTCGGGGGTCTTCTCCCTGGCGGACGGGAGCGCGATCGCACGGTTGCTTCGTGAGCAGGACCTCCTGGGCGCTGGCGAGACCGAGTTGATTCTTCGGCGCATTCTCTCACGCGTAGGGCGGCACCGCGTTCATATCAACGGCCGGCCGGCCCCGCTCGGCGTCCTCCAGGCCCTGCGCGGCCTCCTGGTGGACATTCAGGGTCAGCACGACCACCAATCCCTCTTCAAACCGGCGGTGCAACTGGACCTGCTCGACGAGTTCGGCGGGCTCGCCGAGGCGCGCGCGGCTTACGAAGCGGCCTTCGCTCACTGGCGAGAGCTGGAATCGCGTCTGATTGAGCGTCGAGGCGTGCTGGCGGAGCGACAGGCGCGGGAGGATCTGCTGCGCTATCAGGTCGAGGAGATCGCCGGCGCGAACCTCCGGCCCGGCGAGGATCGGGAGCTGGACCGAGCGCGCTTGCTGCTGTCCCAAGGGAGGCGTCTGGCTGAGCTGGTGCAGGCCACGTATGGGCCGCTCTACGAAGAGGAACCCTCACTGCTGCAAGGCTTAGGTTCACTGACCGGTCCGCTGAAGGAATTGGCCGCCATCGATCCGGAGCTGGTGGAAGCCCGTGACCGGTTCGCGGAGGCGTTGGCGCAGGTGACGGATCTTGCCCAGCGGCTGAGGGCCTATCGGGACCGCTTGGAGTTTGATCCCGACAGGCTGGAGCAGGTGGAGGAGCGGTTGGACATGATCCGCCGGCTCGTGAAGAAATACGGGGGGTCGCTCGAAGAGGTCGTCAGGCGCGGCGAGCAGGCGCAGCGGGATCTCCGCGAGCTGGAGACCGGCGAGGCGGATCTGAAGGAGCTTTCCTCTCAGGTGGCCGATGCGCGTGACAAGGTAGTGAGACAGGCGCAGGATCTGTCGAGCAAGCGAACAAAGGCGGCGGGAAAGCTGGAGAAACGATTGGAGCGCGAGTTGAAGGACTTGCGCATGGATCATGCCAGGGTCCGTATCGCGGTCGAGCGGGAGTCCGATTCAGACGGGCCGAAGCTGACGTCCACTGGCAGCGACTGCGTGGAGTTCCTGTTCTCCTCCAATCTGGGCGAGCGCCCGCAGCCGCTGGCCCGGATCGCGTCGGGCGGGGAGTTGTCGCGCGTGATGCTGGCCATGAAGACGGTCCTGGCCGAGCAGGATCGCGTGCCGGTCCTGGTCTTTGATGAGGTGGATGCGGGCATCGGCGGGGCGGTCTCCGAGGTGGTGGGGAAGCGGCTCCGGCATCTGAGCGAGCACGGGCACCAGGTCTTCTGCATCACGCACCTCGCGCCGATCGCGGCGCAGGCGCAGCGGCACTTCGCGGTCATCAAGGTGGAAAAGGACGGGCGGACGGTGACACAGGTAGCGCTGCTGGACAAGGCAGGGCGGGTCGAAGAAGTCGCGCGCATGCTCGGCGGCGAAACGATCACGCCCAGGATCCGCTCAACCGCCGCCGAAATGCTCAAGCAGAAATAATCCGACGATTCCCTCTCCCTTCATAAATCTTTGTCGCTTCTCCTGACGGATTGATGTATGCTTCCGCCACTACCGCAAAGGCGGAGGCGGAACATGAAGCCTCGGAAACCTCGGGCTACGCCCAAATCCAAGCGTCCCCCCTCTAGAAAGAGTCCTCCCTCGGCCGCCAGCAGCGCAAATGTCAAAGAACTGGCCCTTTACGAACGGATCGCGCAGCGCGCCTACGAGCTCTACGATCAACGGGGGCGCCAAGCTGGCTATGAGTTGGAGGACTGGCTTCAGGCCGAGCGCGAGATCCGCTCCGCCGCCGGGATGCCCAAACGGAAATGGCCCCACGATTCCCCTCTCCCCGCCGAGGGAGAGGGCTAGGGTGAGGGGGCTATTCTCTGCCCGTTCGTGCTGAGCCTGTCGAAGCGCGCGGGTCCTGTCGCCGAGCAGTCCAGCCGTGCTCGGCACCCCGCCCGGTGTAGGGACCCCGCCTGCGCGCGGCTGGACGGCCAGTTCACCGCCACCCGCGCCCCGTGATTTTACTTTTCCGTCGATCCAGGTGTCTCATTAGACATGACGGACCGCCAGCTCGAGAGCGCCGCCAAGTTCCTCTGCGACATGGCCAAAGGCGTCGGCCTGATCACCGTGGTTGGAGGCCTGGCGAGTGGACAGAGCTCATCGACCAGTGTAGGATTCGCCATCGTGGCGACGGTCGCCCTGTACGCGGCGGCCTTCTGGTTGGAGGGGAAGCTCGAATCATGACGTTCGGCTGGATGCCATTCGATCAAGTCATGGCCGTGGTTGCGGCGGTGAGCATTGCCATCGCCGTATGGGCCTACTTCTACACGCACCCGCGCAGGAAACAGAAATAACGGCACAGGGGACGGGCTACTTTTCGACTTTGAAAAGTTGCCTGTCCCCGTTTTACACCCTGACCCTCCCTCCTCGATGGGGAGGGAAGTTATCGGTTACTTCTTCGCCAGCTCCTCCAGGACCGCGCGCATCTTGTTAAGCTCGTCGCCGTAGCGGGTCCAGTCCTGGTCACGGAGGGCGGATTGGGCGCGGTTGAAGTGCTCGAGGGCCTGCTTGGCCAGGACCGACGGGGTCGTCGAGGGTTGGATCGCCGCTATGGCAGGTTGTAAGGGCATGGCGCGCCGTGCCCCTACGGCTGGCGGCGTGGCGCCGCTACCGAAGATCCCTTCCAGCGCCGCTTCGAGATTGCTATCCATCCGCAGTTGGTTGCCGTAGGCAACGATGACGCGTCGGAGTTCCGGCAGCGCCCCTTCCGAGGCCGAGAGGTAGAGCGGCTGGACATACAGGAGCGCGTCCTCGATCGGGATTGCCAGCAGGCTTCCGCGGATCGCTTGGGAGCCGCGCTGGCTCCACAGGGTCAGTTGCTGCGAGATCGCTGAGTCTTGATCGATCCGGGCATCCACCTGTCGCGGACCGTAGATGAGCTTCTGCTTCGGGAACAGGTAGACGATCAGCTTGCCGTAATGCGGCACGTCGGAGCGGGCCGCAAGCCACGCGGCCATGTTGTCCCGCTTGGCCGGCGTGAAGGGAATCAGCAGGATGAACTCCTCCTTCGGCGTCTCCTTGGCGTTGCTGCCCTTGGGCAGCTTCATGATCGTGTAGTACGGCTCCATGTCCTTGTCCTGCTTCTTCGGAATGCTCCAGAGGTCTTCCTTGTTGTAGAAGATCTGCGGGTCCTGCATGTGGTACGTGGCGTAGATATGGGACTGGATGGTGAACAAATCTTGCGGGTAGCGCAGGTGCGCCCTGAGGTCGCCCGGCATCTGCTCGAGCGGCTTCAGGAGCCCTGGGAAGATCCGCTGGTAGGCCTGGATCAGCGGGTCCTGGGGATCGCTGACGTAGAGGTCCACGGAGCCGTCATAGGCATCCACCGCCGCTTTCACCGAGTTGCGAATGTAGTTCCCGACCCGGCCAAACGGTTGGGCGTAGGGCATCCGGTCGCTGGTCGTATAGCCGTCCACGAGCCAGACCAGTCGCCCGCTTTGTGTGATCACCAGATAGGGGTCCTGGTCGAGGCGGAGGAAGGGCGCGACTTTCGCCACACGCTCGCGGATGTGCCGGTGATACAGGATCCGCGACTCGGGCAGGATGTCGTTCGAGAGCAGGATCTTGAGGCTTCCGAAGTAGGCTGCGAAGACGAGCTTGCGGGAGAACGACAGTCCAGTCACGCCGCCGCGGCCGGTGTAGGTCGCCGGGACATTCTTTTCGCCCGAAGGGTAATCGAACTCTTCGGCCCTGGTCCGTACGAAGACGTAGTCATTGGGAATTTCGCCGTAGTAGATCTCGGGGCGCGTCACTTTGAGGGCGATGGTCGAGACCGGCGGGATGTCCTGCATGAAGAATTCCGGCAGCCCTTCGGGGGAGATGCGGTTGACTGGGCCCATGGCGACGCCATACCCGTGGGTGTAGGTGAAGTGCTCGTTGATCCAGATCCGGCTCGGGAGGTTCTTGTAGGACAGTTCACGCGGGGAGAGCATGACCTGGCGGTATTCGCCGTTGACCACGTATCGATCGTTGTCCACGTCCACGAAGTCGTAGTAGGTCCGGATCTGCTGGAGCTGGCGATAGGTGGCGAGCAGGGGCCGGTGGTCCCAGAGCCGCACGTTCTTGATCGTCAGGTTGTTGCGGACGAGGCCGGCGGCGGTGAGCTCCTGTTCGGCCGGGAACACCTCTTCCTGGACGTCGGTGAGGCCATAGGCCAGCCGCGTGAGGCGGATGTTCTGCGCGATGTACGGCCGTTCCATCATGCTTTCATTGGGCACGACCTGGAACCGGTGCACGAACTCGGGATAGAGCGAGAGGCCGACCGTCGCCACCGCCAGCGTCAAGCCGCCCAGCAGGACGGCCGGCCGCCAGACCGCCTGAAGGGCGAAGAGCACACAGGCCAGGGCGGTGAGCGTGCAGAGTGCGATGAGTCCTTGCAAGATCGGCAACGCCGCGTGGATGTCGGCATAAACCGCGCCGAAGACGACGCCGCGGCGCGAGTAAAGCAGTTCGTAGGCGTCGAGCTGGTAGCCCCAGGCTTTCACGCCGATCAACACGGTCGCCAAGAGGCCCAGGTGGAGGCGCGCCTGCCGCTCCACATGCACGGTGCGCGGCCCAATCACGATCCCGTGCGTCAGGAAATAGAGGGCTCCTGCTCCGATGGTGGAAAACAGCACAAGGCCGACCAGCCATTCCTGGAGGTAGGTCAGGAACGGCAACGTGAAGATGTAGAACCCCAGGTCCTTGCCGAAGAGCGGGTCGGTCTGGCTGAAGGGAACGGCCTGGCGGAACAGGAGGTACTCCTCCCAGTGGGTCGCGCCCCCGAGGGCGGCGATCAGGGCCAGGATGCCAGCCACGCCGCCGATGGTGAGGCCAAGGCGGCGCCGGAGCGGCTCGGCAAAGCGAAGCAGCACGAGGGTGTCCACGGTGCCCCAGTAACGGGTCGGCTGGTGCCGCCCGGCTAGGTACACGTTGGCGAAGAACACGAGGAAGAAGACCACGCCGAACAGCGCGCCGACGAAGGCCTGAGTCAGCAAGATAGTCGTGAAGACGGACTGATAACCGACCTCGCCGAACCAAAGCCAGTCCACGTAGAGCGCGAGTGAATTGCTGAGTGAGAGGAGCAGGGCGAGGAGGAGGACAAAAAGGAGGAGCAGCCGTGCTGGGCTCACTGAGAAAGCATGCCAGGGGGCACGCCCGCCCGGCGGGCCTCGTCGGGGATGGCGGTGTTGACTTCGTATTCCTTGGCGCGGACCTGCTTGTCCAGTTCGCTGATTTTGGAAGCCGCTTGCGCTTCGGTTTCGGGATCGAGATTACGCGACCGCATGTGACGGAGGTACAGCAGGTTGTCGTATTCCTCCTGGGCTTTCCGGCGTTTCGCCCTCAGCTCTTCCAGTTCGGCGCGGGCCGCTTCGAGGCGCCCCCGCCAGGCGGCGTAGGGGGCCCCTTGATCGGACGGCGCAGGGGGCATGGTGTAGTTCTGACCGGGTGCTGAAGGCACCCGTTGAAACCTTTTCGTCGGCTCTTTGCTTTCCTTTTCCTCCAGACGTTTCGCAGATGACCGAAACTTCGGCGGCACCTTCTCCAGGCTGTCCGCGAATCCCACGTTCCCGTCTTTGTCGGTCCACTGGTACGTTTCGGCGAACACGGGATTGGGCAAGAGCAGCACCAGACAGCCGGCGACCGCGAGCGCGCCGGCCACGGACATTCCGTCTCGATGATTCATGGGGTATTCTAGCCTTGCTTTTGTTGGGAAAACAAGTTACCTAAATAGCGGGCCCCCGGCTCGCGAAGCGCGCGACCGAGACAAAGCCATGACCTAATCACGAGGGTGAGGGATGAGCAACGAGCCGCTGCCGATCAAGATCACGGTGGGAGGCGTCACCCTGAACGCGGAACTCAAGCCGACCCGCACGGCGAAAGCCATCTACGATTTGCTGCCCATCGAGACGGACCTGCATAGCTGGGGCGAAGAATTCTATTTCAAGGTCCCGTTCATCAAGGATCATCGTGAGACAGCCACGGTGAAGGTGGCTGTGGGGGACATCGCGTACTGGGGCAACGGCGGAGCCGTGGCGATCTTCTTCGGCCGCACGCCGGTCAGCACCGGATCCGACCCGGCGCCGGCCGACCGGGTGAACCTGATCGGCAAGGTGAACGGCGATGCCACTGTGCTGCGAACGGTCTTGCACGCCACCACGATCAGGATGGAGCAGGCGACGTGAAGCTCTCCCCTGAGCGCGTGACGGCTCTGGCCGGCCAACTGGTGGCGAAGCTGGTGGCCGCCGGGATGATCGAGCCGGTGGCGGACCGCCGGGTCCTGACCGCGTCGCTGGAGCGGGCGATCGTCGAGGAGTTGAACGTCGAGGACCGCATCAACGCGGAGGCCAAGGCATTGATGCGCCAGTACGAATCCGAGATCGCGCGGGGCCAGATGAACGAGCAGCAGCTCTTCCAGATGATCAAGAAGCAGCTTGTGAAGGAGAAAGGGGTGGTCCTCTGATGATCCTGAGCGACGAGAAGGTGACGCACCTCTCGCACCTGATCCTGAACCACGTCAAGCACCCCGCCAACGCCCGGCTCAAGGCGGAGGAGGTGGCGGTCTTGCGCGAGATCAAGCGCGTTCTGTCCGCCGAGCTGAGGGTGGACGAAGAGGTGGAGGCCCTCGTCCGCCGGCGCCTGGCCTCCTATTCCCGTCCGCTGGCGGAGGGCTCGCCGGAATGGGAGACGCTGTACCGCAAGACGTTTGAAGAAGAAATGCGCAAACGCAAGAAGCTGTGAACAGAACCACGAGGCACCCAATGGCTGAGTCACGACAATTCGAGAAGTTCTACCTGGAGCGGTTCGGAGTGACCGACCGCGAGCTCCTGGCCGCGATGGGGCGGGTCAAGGTCCGCGACGTGGACTACGCGGACCTCTATTTCGAGCACACCGTGAACGAATCCATCTCGATGGAGGAAAGCCTGGTGAAGCGCGCCGCGAAGAGCATCTCCCAGGGGGTTGGAGTGCGGGCGACGGCCGGCGAGAAGACCGGCTACGCGTACTCAGATGAGATCACGCTACGACAACTGGAGCAGGCCGCCGACACGGCCCGCTACATCGCCCGCTCGCCGGCGGGCGCCGGCTCGGTGCCGGCGATCCGCGTGGGGCGGCCCGGCCGAGACCTCTACCCCGTGAGTGTGCCGGCCACGGAGGTCGCGACGCCGGAGAAGGTCGCGCTCTTGGAGCGAATTGACAAGGTCGCGCGCGCCTACGATCCGCGGATCAAGAACGTCATGGCCTCCTTTACCACGGAGTATAAGATCGTCCTGATCGCCAATGCGGAAGGCGAGTTGGTCGGGGACGTGCAGCCTTTGTCCCGCTTGCAGGTGACCTGCATCGCCGAAGAGAGCGGGCAGCGGCAGGCGGGGAGCTTCGGCGGCGGGGGCCGCGGGGAGTTCACGTTCTTCCTGGAGGACAACCGCTGGGAGCGCTACGCAAAAGAGGCGGCCCGCCAGGCCGTGCTCAACCTGAAAGCGGTGGACGCGCCCGCCGGGCCCATGGTGGTGGTGCTCGGCTCAGGCTGGCCGGGTATCCTGCTCCACGAGGCGATCGGCCACGGGCTGGAGGCCGACTTCAACCGCAAGAAGACCTCCGCCTTCACGGACCGTCTCGGCCAGGTGGTCGCCTCCGGGTTGTGCACCATCGTGGACGACGGGACGCTGCCGTTCCGCCGGGGCTCGCTGAATGTGGACGACGAGGGGACGCCGACGAGCCGGACGGTGCTGATCGAGAAGGGGATCCTGAAGGGCTACATGACGGACAAGCTCAACGCGCGCCTCTTGGGCATCCCGCTGACCGGCAACGGCCGGCGGGAAAGCTTTCAGTGCATCCCGATGCCGCGCATGACCAACACCTTCATGCTGCCGGGCGAGTCCACGCCCGAGGAGATCATCCGCTCGGTCAAGCGCGGGCTGTACGCGGTGTATTTCGGCGGCGGGCAGGTGGACATCACCAACGGCAAGTTTGTCTTCTCGGCCAGCGAGGCCTATCTGATCGAAGACGGCCGGGTGACGACGCCGGTGAAAGGCGCGACGCTGATCGGCAGCGGGCCGGAGATCCTTAAGAAAGTTTCGATGGTGGGCAATGATCTGAAGTTGGACGAAGGGATCGGGACCTGCGGGAAGGACGGGCAGTCCGTGCCGGTCGGGGTGGGCCTGCCGACGATCAGGGTGGACGAAATTACCGTCGGGGGCACGCAGACATGACAAGCCTGCCCATTGACCAGAACCTGACGTCCGAATTGCTCGCAGAGGCGAGACGGAAGGGCGCGACCGCGGCGGAAGTCCTGGCTCTTGAGGGGGACGCTGCCGAGGTGCAGGTGCGCCTGTCCGCCGTGGACAAGCTCTCGAAGGCGCAGGAGAAGCGGCTCGGCCTGCGCGTTTATTTCGGCCAGCGGTCGGCGGGGGCCTCCACATCGGACTTATCCCCGGCTTCGCTGGACGAGTTGGTTGAGACGACCTGCGCTTTGGCCCAGGCGGTCGTGGAAGACCCCTACGCCGGCCTGCCGGATCCGGCTGTTTTGGCAAAAGAGTGGCCGGACCTCGACCTCTACGACAGCCAGAGGGTGCCGATGGACCGGATGATCGAGCTGGCCACCCGCGCCGAGAAGGCAGCGCTGGCGGTGGACTCCCGGTTGACCAACTCCGAAGGGGCGGAGTTCAGCACGTACGGCGGCCGCACGGTCTTCGCCAACAGCCACGGCTTCTTCGGGGAATATCAGAGCTCCAGCTTCTCGTGCGCCGTGGCGCCGATCGCCGTGCAGGACGGCCTGATGCAGCGCGATTACTGGTACGCCGTCGGCCGGAAGGTGAACCGGCTGGACTCGCCGGAGGCCGTCGGGCAGGAAGCTGGCCGGCGGACCATCCGCCGCTTGGGCGCGCGCAAGATCGCCACCTGTCGAGTGCCGGTGGTCTTCGAGCCGGAGATTGCCGGAAGCTTCCTGGGTAATCTCTGCAGCGCAGTGAACGGCTACACCCTATACAAGGGGGCGTCTTATCTCGTCGGACGTCTGGGGGAACGCATCGCCCCCGATTGGGTCACGGTCTACGACGATGGCCGTATGCCCGGAGGCCTGGGCTCCAAGCCGTTCGATGGGGAGGGACTTCCCACGAGGAAGAACGTCGTCGTAGAACGGGGCGTCCTCAAGAGCTACCTGCTGGACACCTATGCGGCCCGTAAGCTGGGGTTCGCCTCGACCGGCAATGCGTCGCGCAGCGTCGGCGAGCCGTCCTCGGTCGGGGCAACCAACTTCTACCTGGCGCCCGGCACGGCGACGCCCGAGGAGATCATCCGCTCGGTCACGCGCGGGCTCTATGTCACGGAGCTGATCGGGTTTGGAATCAACATGGTGACCGGCGACTATTCCCGCGGCGCGGTCGGCTTCTGGATCGAGAACGGCGAGCTGGCGTATCCGGTCGAGGAGATCACGATCGCGGGCAACCTGAAAGAGATGTGGATGGGCGTCGAGGCGATCGGAAACGACCTGGTGTTTCGCGGACGCCTCGCCAGTCCGACGGTGAAGATCGCCGAGATGACCGTGGCGGGAGAGTGAAGCGGTGCCTTCGTCGCCGCATCTGCTCAAGACCCTCCATTCCGAAGACTGGCACACGCCCAAGGGCCGGTTCATTCGCGAAGTCATGTTCGGGATGAACGACGGCCTGGTCTCGACGATCGGCTTCGTCGCGGGCGCGACGGGTGCGCTCATGCAGACACGCCTGGTCCTGCTGGCGGCAATCGCGTCCGTCGTGGCCGGCGCGCTCGCCATGGGCATCGGCGCGTACCTCGCCAGCAAGTCCCAGCGTGATTTCTTCGAGAGCGAGAAGGCGCGGGAGCGGCGCGAGATCGAGGAAGTCCCCGAGCTCGAGCGCAAAGAGATCCGGGACATCTTCACCAAGCTGGGGTTTGAGAAGGACGAAGTGGAGATGATCGTCAAGCGTGTCACCTCGGACAAGAACCTGTGGGTGCGGTTCATGATGCGGGAGGAGCTGGGGATCCTCGAGGAGTCCTTCGATAATCCTGTGACGGTCGGCTTTTTGATGGCGGGGGCGTACGTCGTGGGCGGGATCGTGCCGCTACCACCCTACCTGGTGATGGCAGACGTCCTGATGGCCCTGAAGCTGGCGGTGGCTGTCTCCCTGGTGGCGCTCTTCATCATCGGCGTGGGCAAGACGGTCCTGACCAAGCAGCCGTGGCTCAAAAGCGGGATGGAGGTGCTGTTGCTGGGCTCGCTGGCGGCCGGGGTCGGGTTCGGGATCGGCAAGCTCGTCGCCTGGCTCTGGCCGGAGGTCGGAGCGGTGGGGATATGAGGTCATGGTGACGCGGGGGTGACAAGCCTGGATGATCGTGCGGGGAAGGGGAGGGTCGTGGAGATGAACACAGTAAAAGCACTCGTGACTGGAGGTCTCATGGCCGTGCTCGCAGCGCAGCCGGCCTTCGCGGCGGCGGACCGGGAAAAGCTCCTGACCGAGCCGGGGGTCTATGGCACCTTTGCGGTCTTCAAAGTGGATGAAACCTGGTGGAAGCTGGACAAGGCAACGCGCACCTTCGCGGCGGCTGAGGTCAAGGTGGTCTTCCAGAAGCATACCGAGAGGGTGACCGTGGATACCTATCTGCTGCGGGGGCTTATGGAGCAGGCGGACTTCTTCGTCCGGGTGCATTCGACCGAGATGCTGCACAACCAGAACTTCCTCGTGGATCTGATGGGCACGAGACTCGGGAAGTACCTGGTGAACACGTACACGTTCAACGGGATCACAAAACCGCCGAACTACGTCCCTGGATTCCCCGAGGACTTGCAGAAGGTGGTGAAGACCACTGTCCCGGATCCAGGCCCCAAGCCGTACGCGATCGTGGTGCCGGTTCGGAAGGACGCGGAGTGGTGGCTGATGCCGCAAGACGGCCGGAACGCCATGATGAAGGAGCACACGGAGGCGGCGGTCCCGTACCTGAAGACGGTCAAGCGCAAGCTGTACCATGCCAGCGGGCTTGACGACCTCGACTTTATCACGTATTTCGAGACGGCGAAGCTGGACGATTTCAATAACCTGATCATCGCCCTGGAACGGGTGAAGGAGAACCGCCACAACAAGCAGTTCGGGGGCCCGACGCTCCTTGGCACGATCCGCCCTATGGAGGAGATCCTGGAGATCCTCGCGCGCTAGCCACCGAAGCCCCTCGCCCGGGGCACCCATTGCTCTTCGCGATGCAATGGGTCATCGGGGAGAGGGTTGGGGTGAGGGGCTCCATTGACAGAATCTGTGAGGCAAGTTATAATTGTGACCACAATGGTGGGCACATGATTACGGCATCCGTCAGAGACTTCCGGGACCGCGCTACGCAGATGCTCAAGCAGCGCGAGCCGGTCATGATCACGCGGCACGGCAAGGTCGTGGGGTTCTTCATGCCGGCCACCGGCGAGGCCCTTCCGCTTGAAATTAAACGCGACCTCTTTTACGCGCTGACCGACAGCGTCCGCCTGGCTATCAAGGACCGTGGCTTGACCGAGGAGGGAGTGCTTGCCGACTTTGAAAAAGCCCGTGCGGCTCGTCGTGGACGCCAATCCCATTCTGTCCGCGCTTCTGGGAGGAAACGCAAGACGCGTGTTCTTTGAATCCGGGGTGGAGGAGTTCGCCGTCCCGGAATCAGTCTTGGACGAAGTTCGAGCCTATATTCCCGCTTTCTCTACGAAGACTGGCCTTCCCCAGGACGTGTTGGATTTTCTCCTGGAGTTGCTGCCGCTGACCCCGTACGCAGCCTCGACGTATCGTCGCACGATCCCTGAGGCGGTCCGCTTGATCGGGCGCCGTGACTCTGGTGATGTCGCGCCGCTCGCTCTTGCTCAGCACCTTGATCTTCCGATCTGGACAAACGACCGGGACTTTGAGCAGACGGGTGTCTCTCTCTATACGACTGCGCAGCTTCTTGCGGTGCTATTCCCGAAGACGTAAGGGTGAGGTTTATCCCCGCCCATCATGAGGGAGGGCGTAAAGCCCTCCCCTCCATGAAATCACGAGGAAGAAAATAAATCTACCCCCAATTCTCCTTACATATCATAATGGTTTCTAACGTTGGGCAGATAACCTGCGAGCGAAGCGAGTCAGGTTGCTCCACTTGTTAGCCAGGAGCATACGCCAGTGAAGCGATGAGTGCGCTGTGGTCGCTGAACCCGTCCGTTCTGAATGAGTGCTTGTATTCGCACCTCTCTACCCGGAAGTGATCCGAGACGAACACGTGGTCGAACCAGCGCTCAGCCCCGCGTGAGAGGTGCGAAGCCTCCATCGCGCCGTGTCCAGCACGGTCCCAGAAGGCGTTGCGAATCCCGCTTTCGTTGGGATGCTCGAAGTACCAGCGGACTGCGGCGTCCCACCTCTCGCCAGTGTCCGAGACGCCATCGAACGTCCAGGTGTTCCACGGCGACCACCGATCACCATTGTGGTCCTGTCCCCATGTGACGATGTGGCCGTTTTGAAGCGGCGCCCACCTGGGCTCGTTGAAGTCGCCGGTGAGGATGAGCGGCTCACGCTTGAGCCCAAGCACCATCCGCTTCAGGGCGTCGAGCGTGTCGATCTTCTTCCAGCCGTTGCCCGAGCCGTTCGGGACGTGGACTGTCACCACATTGACCGGTCCACCCAACGTCTCGACTCTGGCGTGAGCGAGCAGTTGAGGCCATGGGGAGCCGAACGCGGCCGAGTCACAAGACGTTACGGACGCGCGGGCGGCGATCACGTTGCCGTACTGTTTCTCAGCAGCGTCTGGACTACCGGAGTACACGCTCGTGTAGCCCATGTTGTGCAGGCGCTCGAGAACCCCAGTGGCATGCTCAAGCGTCACTTCTTGAAACGTGATGACGTCGGGAGGGCTGAGCAGCGTGGCGATCGGGTCGAGTATCGATGCCGTGCGGAAGTTGATGTTCCAGGTCAGGATACTTAGCGGAATAGACGGCACAGGCCCCCCTCTTCCTGGCTAACTAATCAGTCTGCTGCCGCCTGCCTTGGCAGCATATCAAGGCAGCCTCAGCAATCCGTTGAGGAGCGAATCTACTACACAGTCCAACGCTTGTCCACCACGTCATCCGGTGCGACCTTCCAGGATAGACTGCGTCGCGAACATGCACTATGAGACACCGTGTGTGCCGGAAGGTTGAAGATGAGTCCCCCTCACCCTGGCCCTCTCCCTCGGTGGGGAGAGGGGAGATGAGGGGGACTTAGTTGCCTGTCGGTCGGATGATGGCCGAGACTTCGTTGGCCAGCAAGATGGTGAACGAATACGGAACTGTTTGGTCACCCATCGCGATGGCATAGAGCGGGCAGAGTTGGGGCACCGGTTCCGGGGGGAACGTGAGCAGGGCTGGAAATTCGATGGCCGGGGATGCCACGCGGCTCATTGCGAGACGCAGCCGCAGTGCCGTGAGCACATCCCTGATGCGCGACGCGTGCTGGTCTTCCGATAGCGTGTGGGAGGCGGTGATGGCGAAGTCCCAGAGAGCCTTGCTGAGATACACGGGCACCGGCAGGCCCATACTCTGGGCGATGGGTGTGACGTCGATCAGGTACCCGGCCTGGATGGCCTCCTCGCGGGTCATGGCCGGGGGGTGCGAGGCTTCGGTAACCTGGTCTGTCTGAGCCGTGGGCTCCGATTCAAACACCTTGATTGGCTGTTCGGATCCCGTGTCTGCGACGAGAGCGGCGCGGGGCCCCATCGCCTTCCGGATGCCGTCATAGACGGCGCGGGCTGCATCGGACCATTGGGGGTCGAACGGTTCTCCGCGGAACGCCGCCTCCGCGGCTTTCTTCTCGTCGACCGTGAGTGGATGGGGTGTTGATACGGTGTCCATGCCTGGCAGATAGGTCTCGAACGGGGGCTTGTCAAGCGGGCGCGGGGGGCTCTTTCTGGAAAGGCGCGTTGATTACCCGAACAGGTTCATCTGTTCGACCGGCGGGACTGGCTCCTGCTGGCGGTCCAGGAAGGCCTTAAGCTTACGGAAGTCTTCCCGGAGCGGCTCGTTCAGGTTGCCCTGATGCAGCGCGGCGGCCGGGTGGAGCATGGGGAAGACAAAGAAATCCTTGACCTGGAACGACTGCCCGCGCACTTTCATGATGCCGACCTTTTTGCCCAGCAGCGTCTGCATGGCGAAGTTGCCGAGCGTGCAGACGACCTTCGGCTTGATCAGCTCGATCTGCTGAAGCAGGAACGGCTTGCAGGTCTCGACCTCGTCGGTCATCGGGTCCCGATTGTCCGGCGGGCGGCACTTGATCACATTGGCGATGTAGACGTCGTCGCGGGAGAGGCCGGCGTCCTCCAGCAGTTCGTTCAGTAGCTTCCCGGCCGCGCCGACGAAGGGGATGCCTTGCTTGTCTTCGTAGAAGCCGGGGGCCTCGCCGACGAACATGATCTTCGCGTGGGGATTCCCGGTGCCAAACACGACCTGGGTCCGCCCGGTCGCCAGGCGGCAGCGTTGACACTCCTTGATGGAGTCGTGGAGTTCCTGAAGCGTCACGATGGGTCTCGGGGTCGGATGGGTTGCATGATAGGTGTCAGGTTTGACGAAGTCAATCCGATTTTTCCGGAAAATTGACCCTCTCCGACGGCTCTGTTAGACTCGTCTATCATGGACACAGGCCCCAAGGTCCAGGCCCTGAGAAGCAACATCGAGCAGGTCATCAAGGGCAAGCCCGCGGTGATCGAGATGGCGGTGGTAGCCCTGCTGGCGCGTGGGCATCTTCTCATCGAGGATGTGCCCGGAGTGGGGAAGACCACGCTGGCCCACAGTCTTGCCCGCTCTCTGGGCGGCACCTTTCGGCGAATCCAGTTCACGAGCGACTTGCTGCCGGCAGACATCCTGGGGGTCTCGGTCTTCCATCAACAGAAGCAGACGTTCGAGTTCAAGCCGGGACCGATCTTCGCCCACATCGTGCTTGCGGACGAGATCAACCGCACCACCCCCAAGACGCAGAGCAGCCTCCTGGAGGCGATGAACGACGCCCAGGTGTCCGTGGACGGCCAGACCTACCAGCTCCCCCGGCCGTTCATGGTGATCGCCACGCAGAATCCGTGGGAATACCATGGAACGTTCCCGCTGCCGGAGTCGCAGCTCGATCGCTTCATGATGCGCATCCGGATCGGTTACCCGGACCCTGCCGACGAGAAGAAAGTGCTGGACCGACCCAAATTGCTGCACCCGGCCGACGAACTGGAGCCCGTAATGACGACCCAGGAGATCTTGGATCTGCAGGACCGGGTCGAGAAGGTCCGCCTTGACGACAGCCTGATGGAGTACCTCTTAGCCATCATCGCGGGGACCCGAGGTAGTGCTCTATTGGCGCTGGGCGTCAGCCCGCGCGGAGCGATGGCGCTCCATAAAACGACCAAGGCCCTCGCCCTCGTCCGCCAGCGGGACTACTGCCTGCCCGACGACATCAAGGAGCTCGCGCCGCTGGTCCTCGCGCACCGCGTGATGCTGAAGACAAGCCAGGGCTCACGCGGGCATCGCTCGCAAGAGGCCGAGCGGATCATCCAGGAGATCGTGGAGTCGGTCCCCGTTCCGCTCTAGCCCGGTTTAACCATGAACACCTACTGCGGTGTCCGATCCTCTCGTCCGGCGCGGCTCTTCTCCTTCGGCCTCCTCGACGTACTGCTACGAGTACGCCTGCGTCGACCTCAGTTGCGAGGAGCCACGGCGGACTTCGGTCTCAACCGCCTCGCTACGGCATTCATGGTTAATCCGGGCTAGGCCTCATGCGGTTCGAACGCGTCCGTGAGTTCTTCCTTTGGTTCTACCGCTACCGGTCCCTGCGTCTGACGCCGGAGGGCGTGCGATTTCTGCTGTTGACCCTGGCGGTCGGGGTCGCTGCGCTCAACACGGGGAACAACCTGCTCTACCTGCTGCTGGCGATGATGCTCAGTCTCATCGTCATGTCCGGCATACTCTCCGAGCAGTGCCTGCGTCACCTTGTCATTCGTCGGCGGATGCCGGACCATGTCTTCGCCAACAGCCAGGCGCTGGTTATGCTCTCCCTCACAAACCGCAAGCTGCGGCTGCCCAGCTTCTCGCTCCGTGTCCTGGACGTCGTCGAAGGCAAGACCATGGATCGGGGCATTCATGTGCTGCACCTTCCGGCTGGTGCCTTGGTAACCCAGTCCTATCCGATCCTGTTCTCGCGTCGGGGACGGCACCGGATCGAGGGGATCAAAGTCCAGACGCGCTTTCCCTTCGGGCTCTTCATTAAGGCGGCGCACGAACCCCTGCGATCCGATCTAGTGGTATATCCGGAACTGCGGCCGCTGCCGGAGGGCCTCCTCCAGGACCTCGCCGCGCTGGGGCATGACCAAGCCGTTTCCCGGCGGGGGCAAGGGGTCGGCCTCTACAACCTCAGGGAATACCTCCCGGGTGATGATTCGCGCATGATTCATTGGAAGACCTCGGCACGACAGGCGCGGTTAATGGTGCGGGAGACCGAGACGGAGGATCTGCGGCAGGTGACCCTGGCGTTACCCACGGCGACCCCGGCGGGCGGCCAACCCTTCTTCGAACAGGCCGTCAGCTTGACGGCGTCCCTCCTGGTCTATTTCCATGGACAAGGATTTGCGGTGAGTCTCCTGGTCGGCGCGCGGGAGATGCTGGCTGGCGCGGGGGAGGAGCATCTCTACCACATGCTGCATGTCCTGGCGCTCTGCGCGCCGACGCCGGCTGAGGGGAGTGAGGCGGGCGTCCCTGAGGGCTTCGAGATGCTGGGGGAGCTGACGATGGGCGGCGAGATCACCATCGTCGTCCTGCCTTGGCCAGACCCGTCTATGCAGCGACTGGCACAGAGCGTGAGCCGGGTCTTTCACGTGTGGGAGCTGTCATGATCCTTGAGCGTGCGTTTCAGGTGAGCTCGATCCTGCTGGCCGCCATTGGGTTTCTGGGCTTGGTACTCACCGGTGAGATTCCTTGGGGATTGGTCCTGCTCGGGCTGGCGAGCCTGGTGATGAGCATGGCCCGGGCGATGGAGCTGGCCGGGGAGCGGCTTGCCCGTCAGATCGCCGGCTTCTCAAGCGCCACCTGGAATGTGCTTTTGATCGCCGTCTTCGTCTTCTTCGGCGCTGATCTCCTGCTGATCTCCAGGGACATCCTGCCGGCGGCCGTGCATTTCCTGATCCTGCTGATCAGCATCAAGCTGTTTCATCTGCGGCAGCGCAAGGACTTTCTGCAGCTCTACGCGATCAGCTTCCTGGAACTCCTGGCTGCGGCGGCGCTGACGGTGGATCTCTGGTACGCAGGCGTGTTCATCGCCTACGTGTTCGCGGCGATCTGGACGCTCATTCTGTATCATTTGAGAAACGAGGCCGAGGAGGCGCGGGCGGCTGTGCAGGCCGGGAAGGAATTGCACGATCCCTCGCCGATCTTGCGCCCGGTCACGGCGCAGTTCTTCTGGACGACGAACGGGATCGCGGTGGGCTCCTTCTGTCTGACGATGGCCATCTTCTTCCTGATCCCGCGGATCGGGGCCGGGTTCTTCCAGAAGAACCGTGTAGACGTGATCCGTACGTCGGGATTTTCCGAAAAGGTGGACTTAGGGGTCATCGGCGCGCTCAAGCTGGATCCTACCGTAGTCATGCGAGTCGAGCTGCCGGACCAGGCAGCGCCATTTCTGGAAGGGCTGTACTTCCGGGGCGTGGCTTACGACACCTATGACGGCCGCTCTTGGACCAACCGGTTGGCGACCCGGCGGCTGTTGAGCCGCACCCCCGACGGTGGGTTCATGGTGCCTTCCCATCAGATGCTGGCCGTCCCCGGGACGGACGTGATGCGTCAGGAGGTTCTCATCGAAGCGCTCGACACCACCGCGCTGTTCGGGGCGTCGTTTGTGGAGTCGGTCAAGGGCAACTTCGTGGGGGTGCAGATGGACGGGATGGGGGGGCTCTCTCTGCCGTTTCCGCCCTCTGCGCGCTTCCAGTACAGCGTGCGCTCGATTCCCGGTCGCCTGCTGGAGGCCGATCGCGCCGCCCCGTCCTTTATCTATCCAGCCTTCATCCAGGAGCACTACCTCCAGTTGCCGGACACCAGCCCGCGCGTGGCGGCGTTGGCCCGTGAGGTGACCAGCGCCGTGTCCACCCCGTACGGGAAGGCCCGGGCGGTCGAGCAGCACCTCCGGCGGAGCTATCAGTACAGTCTTGACGTCGGCACGACCCTCTCGGCCGATCCCGTGGAGGACTTCCTGTTCAACCGGAAGAGCGGCTACTGCGAGCACTACGCGACGGCGATGGTCGTGATGCTCCGGACCCTGGGGATCCCCTCGCGCCTGGCCACCGGCTTCCTCCCTGGGGTGTGGAACGACTTCGGCAATTACTACACGATCCGGCAGGAGGATTCGCACGCCTGGGTGGAGGTGTATTTCCCCCGCTCCGGCTGGGTGACGTTTGACCCGACGCCCTCCGTGCCCGCTGCAATGCCTTCCTGGGTGTGGTGGAACATCGGCAAGATCGTGGACTCGATCCGGCTCCGGTGGGACCGCTATGTGGTCCAGTACAGCCTCCACGATCAAATGGTGGTGGCAAAGTCGATCCGGGATCGGAGCGAGAACGTGCGCTCGGAGGTTTTCGACTTCGTGTCATCCGTCACTCGCGGGCTGGCGTCTACCTGGGCCAGGCTGGTCGAACTGGCGCGCGCGGGCAACGGAGCCCTCTCGATAGGACTGGCGGCTGGCGCGCTCGTGATCGGGATGGTCCTCTTCGTGATCCTGCGCGGTCGAGGACGCCGGCAGCAGCACCTGGATCCCCGTTCTCCCAAGCAGGTCGCGGCGATCCAAATCTACAGCCGGATGCTGCGCATCCTGAAAGCTCGAGGGCTGCAGAAGTCTCCTCACGCAACCCCACTGGAATTCTCCCGGCAAGTAGCACGCGAATGGCGGGACGCCGCCACCTTCGTCAGCCCGTTGACCGACCTCTATTGCCAGGTCCGCTTCGGACAGGCCTCGCTCTCGTCGGCTGAAGCCCACAAGGTTCACGATCTGCTTGCCCGGCTGCGCGCCGTCAGACGGTAACGGCGAGTTTCGCCTCTCCTTGACAGGGTAGGGGGGGGAGACTACGATACCTCTAGGTTGAGTTGATCATGGCAAGCAGACCACAGGCCTCTTCTCCACCATTCCTCCGATTCGCGGTTGCTCTCCTTCTCAGCGGCGGTCTTCTTCTGTCAGCGTCGGCCGGATTTGGAAAACCTGACGACAGGGCACCAGGGGTCGTGTACGTGGGGACCTATGAGGGCGTGATCAATCCGGTGACCGCCGAATACTTTAATCGGGTACTGACGGACGCCCAGGAGGCGGGGGCCGCGGCCGTCGTCCTTCGCCTAGACACGCCGGGCGGGCTCGATACCTCCATGCGGCTGATCATCAAGGACATCACGGCCTCTCCGATCCCGGTGATCGTCTACGTGGCGCCGAGCGGCGGACGGGCGGCATCGGCGGGGGTGTTCATCCTCTATTGCGCGCACATCGCGGCCATGGCTCCAGGCACGAACGTTGGCGCGGCCCATCCTGTGGCGATGGGGGGCGGTGAGATGGACGCCGTGATGAAGGCCAAGGTGGAGAACGACGCCGCAGCCTATATCAAGGCCATCGCCGAGAAACGGGGGCGAAACGTTCAGTGGGCGGAGGATGCGGTGCGCAAGAGCGTGTCGGTGACGGAGAAGGAAGCCTTGTCGTTGAAAGTGATCGACCTGATCGCAGAAGACGTGCCTTCTCTGTTGGCGGCTGTCGATGGCCGGGAGATCGTGACGGGCGCCGGCAAGGTGGTGCTCAGGACCAAAGGGGCCCCGCTGAAGCAGATCCCCATGGGCTGGCGTCTTGAGGCGCTCAAAGCCCTGAGCGATCCGAACATCGCGTTCATCCTCATGACTTTGGGCACCATCGGGCTGCTCGCGGAGCTGTACAATCCGGGCGCCATCCTGCCCGGGATCGTCGGTGCCATCAGCCTCATCCTGGCCTTTTATTCCCTTCAGACCCTGCCGATCAACTACGCGGGCGTGCTGCTCATCATTCTGGGCATCGTGCTGTTCATCCTTGAGATCAAGGTCACGAGCTACGGCCTTCTGAGCCTGGGCGGCATTGCGTCGATGACGCTGGGTGCCCTGTTGCTGGTGAAGACCGACGCGCCCTTCCTGAAAGTATCCCTGTCGGTCGTCATTCCGACGGTGGTGACCTTCGGCGCCATTCTCATGGTGGTGGTCTGGATGGCCGTCAAGTCCCAGATGCGCCGGCCGGTGACGGGCCTCGAGGGCATGGTCGGCAGCATCGCCGTCGCCAAGACCGATCTGGTCCCACGCGGGAAGGTCCTCCTGCAGGGGGAGATCTGGGACGCGGTGAGCGAGGAGCCGCTCCGTGAAGGAGAAGAAGCCGAGGTGAAGGCCGTCGCCGGCCTCACGCTGACCGTGCGCCCGCACCGCAAGTAATCCAAGAGAGGAGAGTCGATGATGCCCTATCTCATACCGGTTATCCTGCTCGCGATCCTGTTCTATAACATGATCAAGATCTTGATGGAGTACGAGCGGGGGGTGATCTTTTTCTTAGGGAAGTACCAGATGGTCAAGGGTCCCGGCATCATCATCGTAATCCCGGCTGTCCAGCGGATGGTACGGGTCAACCTCCAGACCGTCACGATGGAGGTGCCGGCGCAGGACGTGATCACCCGCGACAACGTGTCGGTCAAGGTCACTGCCGTCATCTTCTTTCGCGTGGTGGATCCCCAGCGGGCGATCCTCGCCGTGCAGGATTACCTCTATTCGACTTCCCAGATCGCCCAGACGACCCTGCGAAGTGTGCTAGGGCAGAGCCAGTTGGACGAGCTGCTGTCCAAGCGGG
>VBOO01000029.1 GCA_005877505.1 Nitrospirota bacterium | reverse complement strand
AAGACCTGACGCGCTTCGAGTACCGCGAGCAGGACCTCCTGGCCGGCGCCTACACCCCGGCGTTCGTCAAACTGATGGAGTTCGAATGCCGGCGCGCCCAGGAGTACTATCGAGCCGCCGTGGCCGCGCTGCCCGAGGCCGATCGCCGCGCGCTCGTGCCCGCCGAGATCATGCGGGCGATCTATCACACCATCCTGGAACGCATCGAAGCCTGCCGCTACCGGGTGTTCACCCGGCGTATCACGCTCTCGCCCCCGCACCGCCTGGCCGTCGCCCTGAGAGCCTGGCTGGCCTGCCGACTGTCGAGACGGCGCTCCACGCCGGCCGGCCTCACGGCTCGGTGACGCCGCGCCGGACTAACTTTCGAAGCGTCAGGAAAAAGGCGCCAGGCACCTTATTCTGACAGCTTAAAACGTGGTCATGACATAGTTCAGTTGGGTGGATTCAACGGAAGGCAGGGACCTGAGCCGGTCCTGCAAGGTCAGAGTCAAGGATGTGAGATCAACTTGAAGCAGTAGACCGTTTTGCGCCGTGACCTCTGCCTTTAGCGGGCTTTCCGCTCGCTGTTGCAATTTCGACATCAGAGTGCCGAAGTCGCCCTCGTCCCGATTCGTAAGCTTCTCGCTGATTGTTTTGGCCTCCTGGCTTCCCGGCACGAACTTCACCGCGATTTTCTTCGGTGGCATGTAACCGACTGGCTTTCTGTCTTCACCGAGAAGTTCGGCCTCCGCGACGTTCTGATACTCGCGAAGCCTATCAGCAAGCCCTCGGCTCAAAGTCTCACTGTCGATCTTCAGGACGAGCCAGTTGCCGCTCGTAACTTGGCTCACGGTAAGAGGTATGCGCGCACTCGCCTCTAAGTGTCGCACGACCGGTACAAACTCATCGAGCCGAAGTGGGGACTTTCGACTCATTTCCCTGACAGCCTTTTCTGCATCTGAGCCAGAAACAAACTTAACCATCACCTCACCCGGCACAAAGTTTGCTTCCGATTCCGGTAAGGTTCCGAGCACCGTCACGGCGATAATTCCGGGGAGAAAATTCATCGCATGAACATTCACGACGCCGCCTGGTGTCAGTTGTGCCCGACCACTCGCAAGGAAATCCAGGAAGTATAGTCGAGAACAAGTGGAGGAAGCAATGAGGCTTGCTCGTTTCATCACCATTGGAACGATCCTGGCTTGGGGACTGTTCAGTTGCTACCTGCTTCCCAATCGGCTGCCTGATATTCCGCCGGAGACGGTCAAAAAGCTGCTCGAGCGCCGTCTGTCAGACCAGCCTCGCTTCGTTCCAGGTGAAGTCATCGTCAAGCTGAAGCCTACCGTCAGCCCGCACCGTGACACCCTGCGGCAGATGGGACTCGAAGCCATGGAACGTGTCACTTCAGGGGGCGAAGTGATCTATCGGATCATGCCCGCGCTGACTGGCACCCTACGACAGGCTGAGATCCTGGATAACACGATGGCCCTCGTACAAGAAATCAGCCGATGGGACAGCGTCATCTATGCACAGCCAAACTACATCCTCGAGATCGCCGACACGGCTCCCAATGACCCCCTGTACAACGACCAGTGGAATTTCTTCAACAACGGCGCAGGTCCCGGCCAGTCCCCAGGAGGGATTAACCTCCCGCGGGCGTGGGACCTGACCACAGGGTCCAGTCAGGTAGTGGTGGCGGTGATTGATACGGGCATTCTCCCCACCCATGAGGACATCGCCGGTTCCCCCAATTACCTCGGCGGCTTCGACATGATCAGCGATCCGGCACGCGCAAATGACGGGGACGGGCGTGACGACGACCCGACGGACCAGGGGGACGCAGTGGCCGACAGTGAGTGTTTCCCTGGAAGCCCGCCAGAGCCTGATAGCTGGCATGGCACGCACGTCGCTGGTATCGTTGGCGTCGGAAAGACCAACAACGGCATCGGCGTTGCGGGTGTGAACTGGAACGTCCGGGTACTGGCTGTGCGCGTGCTTGGTAAATGCGGCGGGACCATTGCCGATATCAACGACGGCATCCGGTGGGCGGCTGGCCTTCCGGTTCCCGTAGCGCCGCCCAACACCACACCAGCCAAAGTGATCAGTATGAGCCTGGGTGGCCGCGGCCCCTGCCAGCTTTCACCCTCGACGCAAGCCGCAATTGACGACGCGGTGGATGCTGGCGTCACGATCGTGGTCGCGGCGGGAAACGAGGCGTCCGATGCGTCAGGGTTTATGCCTGCGAGCTGCAATCACGTGATCACGGTCGCAGCCAGCGACTATCGCGGCCATCTCGTCAGGCGGTACTCGAACTTTGGGAACGTGGTCGCTATCATGGCGCCCGGGGGCGACGTGACCCGGGATGACAACGCCGATGGGCAGAACGACGGCGTGCTCAGCATGATCCAGGGCGGCTATGCGCGCTACAACGGCACATCGATGGCCGCTCCTCACGTGGCCGGCGCTGTGGCCCTCTGGCTCGCGCGGGAACCCCATCTGTCGCCATCCCAGGTGCTCAACAGGCTCCGGGAAACCGCCCTCCCGCGTGACTCCACGCAGTGCCCAAGGCCCTGCGGCGCCGGTCTGCTCCAAGTCGCTGCGCGCACGGATACGCCCCCTCCCCCGCCACCGCCCAAGGCTCCTGCCCTCACACGCACCGACCTTGCTGGGTTCTTGCTCGTTCTCGTGATGGCTGTCCTGGGACGCCGGCGATCCGCCGACGCGCGGTTCCTTGCCTTCATGGCGATCTTCACGGGTCTTGTCTTCCTCCTCTATCGAGAGGAGCTCGTAGGACCTGCCCTCGCCCCTCTGACCCTCTGGACCGCCAGGATGACGGTCTTTCTGCTGCACTGGTTGGGGGTCGAGGCGGGCCAAGCAGCGACCGTCATTTCCCATCCCGAGGGATTCGCTTATGAGGTCGCCTATAGCTGCGTTGGTATCTTGCCTGTCGTGTTCTTCACCGCAGCCGTGCTCGCGTATCCGGCGGCACTCGTCCGCCAACTCGTTGGTGTGACGATCGGTCTTCCCGCTCTGTTAGCGCTCAACTTCAGCCGACTCGTTCACCTGTTCTACCTCGGCGTTCACGATCGCGCCGCCTTTCAGTTGTGGCACGAAGACCTGTGGCCGACCATCATCCGGCTCTCGGTCATCGGTCTGTGGCTCTCATGGGCATCCTGGGCGGAAGGCCGGTCCACACGGCTCGCGAGCCCCGCTCTCCCCTGGAGGGAGTGGGTGCGGGTGAGGGGGAACTGCTGGGGAAGAAAAGTGGCGTCAGAGTCAGCTTGAATGTTTGGTCGCCTCAGAAGAGGGACTCTGAGGCCACTTATTGAGTACTTATTCTGGAGTATCTGGCTGAAAAAGGACTCTGACCACACTCATTCTTTCACTTATTCTTTTTCAGGAGGTGGAACATGAAGAAGCTATGCGTGCTCGCGCTCGCAATGGTTTTGCTGGCTGCCGTCAGTGTGGCCTTTGCACACAACTTCAAACGTTTGAAGGCCGTTTTGGTTGGCTTCGAAGAGCCGCCTGCCATCTCTACCGTCGGCAGTGGCGAATTCGGAGCCCGGATTAACAACGACGAGACGGAGATCACCTATGAGTTGAGCTATTCCGGTCTGGAGGGCAGCGTCACACAAGCCCACATCCACCTCGGGCAGCGTGGAGTGAATGGTGGCATCACCGTCTTTCTCTGCACGAACCTCGGCAACGGCCCGGCGGGAACGCAGCCGTGCCCTCCCTCCCCTGCCAACATCAAGGGCACGATCACGGCGAGCGACGTCAGCCCGCCCATAGCGGCCACGGCGGCAGCCAGGGCGCAGGGGCTGGATACGGGAGAATTAGATGAGTTGATACGGGCGATACGCGCCGGTCTGACTTATGCGAACGTTCACTCTGCCACATTTCCCGGAGGTGAAGCCCGTGGCCAGATAGGCCCAGGCGAAGGGCACCACCACGAGCATGAATAGAAGCATGCGTCGTGGTAAGAGAAAAACTGGGATCGGCTATGAACACGAAGGGCAGGCGACCCGCCCGGAACGCCTGCCCTCGAAAAGCCTTCGTGCGTCGCTGAGCGTTACTTGCCCTCGAAGCTCCGCTCGTAGTTGATCACGAACCAGGCCTCTTCCTCCGTGATCGCGGTCCCGATCAGCGGCACCATGCCGGTCCCCGCGCTCCCGTTCTTGATGACCCAGAACATCTCACCATCCGTCAGGTTCTTGTGGAACTTCGGATTCGTGAAGTTCCGCGGGGTAGGATTCAGGATCGCACCGGCCGGGCCGTCGCCCTTGCCGCTCAGCCCATGGCAATTGAAGCACGTCCCCTTGCCCTCGTAGATCGCCTTCCCTTTCGCGATGTTCTCAGGCGTCTTCGCGACCGGGTTCTTCATCGCCTTGGCTGCGGCGCGCTGATCACCCGGCACGCGAGAGACCGTCGGGTCTCTCTCCTCGGCATACACCACCGAGGCCACCATCGCGCACACTGACATTGTCACAAGACATGACTTCAGATAACCCATCTCACCCCTCCTTTTGGTTGAGCACTGCCCCGTTTAGGTTATACATCTGCTCGATAAAATAGGCCAAAAAACCGCGCCACTATAGCGTGGGTCCCCGTGGGTGTCAAGATGTTTTGCCTTTGAGTTTGGTGCGCCGCGGGCAGCCGGTCCCGCCGCGGCTGCGGCACGCCGCGCCGCATTGCAGGCCTCGCGCAGCCTACCGGTTGAAGGTCCTGGTCGGGTCTATTTTACTGCGGTCAAATGGCTCGGGGAAGTAGTCCGTGATCCGTCGCTGTGTAAACCCGCCGCGCCCATCCTCCAGCAGCACTTCCAGCGACGGCGCGAACTCCCAGAGGATCTGACGGCAGGCGCCGCAGGGCGGACACCCTCCGTTGGCCCCGCCCGCGATCGCGATCGTCGTGAAACCCCGCCTCCCCTCCGAGAGCGCCTTGAAGAGCGCGACCCGCTCCGCGCAGATCCCCAGGTATGTCGGGCTCTCGATATTGCATCCCGTGAACACGGAGCCATCGTCGCACAGGAGCGCGGCACCCACCTTGAAGTTAGACGATGGCGCCACCGCCATCTTCATCGCGGCACGCGCCCTGGTCAGCAGTTCCGCCTTGTCCATCGCTCTCTACAGTCGGATGATGATGTCCCGCAACAACCGTCGCATCACCGGCGCCTGCCGCAGGCCCATCGCCACAACTGCCTCGTGGGTCTTCCCGCCTGGCGCCCGCCGACCGGCCATGTTCGTGACCAGGGAGAGGCCGAGCACCCGCAGTCCCAGAGACCGCGCCACGATCACCTCGGGGACCGTGGACATGCCGACGACCTGAGCGCCCAACACCCGCAACATCTGCGCTTCCGCCGGAGTCTCGTAGGTCGGACCGGTGACAGCCGCGAGGGTGACTCGCTTCAGGAGAAGCCCGTTTTTGCGCGCCGCCTCCTCGGCCAGTTGCAAGAGAGCAGGGTCGTAGGCGTCAACCATCTCCACAAAGCGCCCTTCGGACGCGCCGATCCCGATGAGCGGGTGGTCCCCCATCAAGTTCAGGTGGTCGGCGATCACGACCAGCTCACCCGGCTCAACCCCCTGCAACCCGCCGGACGCATTGGTGACCACCAGGGTCTTCACACCGCAGGCAGCAAGGACGCGCACGGGAAACGTCACCTCCTCGAGCGACCACCCCTCATAACGATGGGCGCGGCCCTGCAGGATGGCCGTCAGCGGTCCCCAACCTGCGTCTATGATCAGATCGCCCGCATGCCCCTCCACGGAACAGCGGGGAAAGCCGGGAATCTCCGCATAGGGGATGATCGTCGCCGTCCGGCTGCGCTCCGCGACGGGGCCCCATCCTGATCCCAGCACCACTCCCACCGCGGGCGTTCCGGCGCAGCGGTCCTGCACCGCCCGCGCAGCCAGCTCGACGCGCTCCTTCATGGACAGTTCCGCTCGCATCGTCGCGGGCCCCAGCCTCACGGCGTGAAGACGATTTCCCTGACAACCTGGCCTTTGTCTCCGAACGGGCCCTGGGGCTTGCCGTTGAGCATCACACGGACCCCGCCGGCGTTGCCAAGCGTCAGCGCGATCCGATCCTGGGCCTTCCACCGGACGCGGTCGCCTGGATACAACAGCGCTTCCTGGAAGGCGGCACGGTCGATCTGCACCTTGACCCAGCACCGCTCGACGGCCTCGATGTCCACGACCAGCTTCTTCCGGTTGTCAGGGGCGACTCCTTCGAGCGGCAGCGCGCCGGAGAAATTGCGTTCGACCTCGGGCTGACTCGGCGCGAGAAGGGGCGCGGGCTCGTTCACTGGCTCGGCCGGTTCCGCAGGCGGAGGCGAGGGGGCTGTCTCCTGCTGGGAGGCGGGGGGGATCGGCTCGGAGTTAGGGACCGGTACGGACCGGTCGCGGTCCCGCCCGATGAGCGCGAACAACAGGAGCAGCGCGACGCCGACCACCCCGACGACGAGGTTGCGGTTGACCTGCTTGCGGCGCTCCTCCTCCTCTAATTGCTGCTTGAGGGTCTCCCGTTCCGCGCGCTTGGCGTAAAACTGGCCGCCCGTCTCGTCGAATTTGCGGGCGATCGCGGCCTCGTCCAGGCCCAAGATGCGGGCATAGGATCGCACGAACCCCTTGGCGAAGACTTCGTCCGGCAGGTGCGCATAGTTGTTTTCCTCAACCGCCTTCAGGTACTGCGGCAGGATGCGGGTCCGGGCTGCCGCCTCTTCCAGCGTCAGGCCCTTGGCCTCGCGGGCTCGTTGGAAATCTTCGCCCAGTGAGTCTCCCATGCATCCCCTGCTCGATTCGCCAAGAGCTCAAGCCACGGTCGTCACCGAAGCTGCTTCATCATCCTGGCCGCCTCCGCGCCGACAGTGCCCTGGGGGTCCAGGACCTTGGCCTGGGCGAACGCCTCCCGCGCTTTGCCGTCCTCGCCCAGCCTCATATACATACGCCCCAGCTCAAAGTAGATGAGGGCGCGGGGAACCTTCGGCGGCTCAATCTTCAACGCGCTCTGGAGCGCACGGACGGCCCCTTGAGGGTCGCCCTGCTTGTCAAGTGCAGCGGCGAGATTCGCATAGGCCTGATCGGGATTCGCGTAGAGAGGTAAGATCGTCGCCTTCTGAAGGGCCTCGACCGCCTCCGGCAGACGGGATTGCATGAGCAAGGTTCTTCCCAGAAAATTGAACGCGTCCCCGTTGTTCGGATCGAGCTTGACGCACGTGCGGAACTCGCGTTCGGCATTGTCGTACTCCCCGCGGAGGAAGTAGATCGAGCCGAGCGCGTAGTGCGCATCGTAGTTGTCCGGTTTGGCCTGGATCGCTTGCTGGAAGGAGACGAAGGCCCGTTGCTGGTCGGTCTCCAGGACGGAGAGGCCCTGCTGGTAATACCCTTCCGATTCCTTTTCCCGCTTCTTGATCGTCTCCACGCTGACACAGCCGGCGAGAACGCTGCCGGTCAGGACGACCACCACGACGCGCGCCCACCCGCAGCCGGGTCCGACACGACCACACTCAGCCATCGCGTCCACCTCCTTAGAGATCCTCGATGAACGTCAGCCGCTTGAACGCCTTGAACCGGTCTTCTATTTCCTTGTAGTCCAATTGGCGCAGCCGATCAAGACTGAACTCTTCGACCGCGAAGGAGGCCATCACGCTCCCGAAGACAACGGCCCGCGAGTACGCCTCTTCGCTGAGATTGCCCGTGCTTGCCAGATACCCCATGAACCCGCCGGCAAAGCAGTCCCCGGCGCCGGTCGGGTCCTTCACCTGCTCGAGCGGGAACGCGGGGGCGGCGAAGATGCGATCGCGGCTGAACATCAACGCGCCGTACTCGCCGCGCTTGACGATCAGCGTCGCAGGCCCGGCCTCCCGGATCGTGCGGGCCACCTTCACGAGATTCGGATCGCCCCCCAGCGCGCGGGCCTCCCCGTCATTGATGATGAGCGCGTCCACGTCCTGGAGGAGGCGCACGAGCGCCGTGCGTTTGTGCTCGATCCAGAAGTTCATCGTATCGCAGGCCACCAGTCGCGGCCGCTTCACCTGCTGCAGGACGCTGTGCTGCAACTCCGGATCGATGTTGGCCAGGAAAAGCAGGTCCGGCGACCGGTAGGCCTCCGGGATCCGTGGACGGAAGGTCTCGAAGACGTTCAGCCGGGTTTCGAGGGTCCTCGCCTCGTTGAGTTGGTGGGAGTACTCCCCCCGCCAGCGGAAGGTCTTGCCCGGACGTCGCTCCAGCCCGGTCAGATCAATCCCCCGCATCTGCAGGAACTTGAGATGCACCTCCGGAAAGTCCTCCCCCACCACCGCAATCAGACTGACCGGGCTGAAGTAGCTCGCGGCGGTCGCGAAGAAGGCGGCCGAGCCGCCCAGCACATCGTGCCGCTCGCCGAACGGGGTCTTGACGGAATCGAGCGCCACCGATCCGACCACGACAAGGTTCAGCATGGCGGACCCTACGCGCCTTTCTTCGGCTGGGCCGACGCTCCCAGCAAGAGCGCCAGTCGCTTGCGGGTCGCGGCCGGGATCTGGTTGCGGGGCGTCAGCACCGCGGCGTCGAGCGCGCGATCGCACGCGCACGGGCGGTCCCCGGTCAGGGTCGGCGAGACGGTCCGGATGATCTGTTGGGACAGGGCGACGTTGCGATGCAGGGTCTCGAGGACGGCATCCACCGTGACCGCATCGTGCCCCGGATGCCAGGAGTCATAGTCGGTGACCAGCGCCAGGGTGGCGTAGCACAGTTGGGCCTCGCGCGCGAGCTTGGCCTCCGGGAGATTGGTCATGCCGATCACGTCCACGCCCCACTGCCTGTAGATGAGCGACTCGCCGCGGGTGGAAAACTGCGGGCCCTCGATACAGAGGTAGACCCCGCCTTCATGGACCGTGGCTCCGCACTTGCGCGCGGCCTCGGCCAGTTTGCCGGCTTCATCCCGACAGACGGGGTCCGCCAGAGCGACGTGCGCCACCACGCCCCGTTCAAAGAACGTGCCGATGCGGCGCCTGGTCTGGTCGTAGAACTGGTGGGGGATGACGACGTGCCCCGGATGGAACGCCTCCTTCATGCTGCCCACGGCGCTGACGGAGACCACGCGCTCCACACCCAACTTCTTGAGCGCGTAGATGTTCGCGCGGTAGTTGATCTCGCTCGGTGACAGCCGATGTCCCCGACCGTGGCGAGCCAGAAAGGCGATGCGCACGCCCTCCAGGTCGCCCACCACGATCGCGTCGGACGGCGGACCGAATGGCGTCGTCACCCGGACGCGCGTGACGCGCGTCAGGCCCTCCATCTCATACAGCCCGCTGCCGCCAATAACCCCGAGGAAGGGTGCCCGGACCGCTCTCACGGGGACAGATTTCAAATCTGTCCCCTGATGCCTTGCGCGGCCGTCGGGACGACGACACCCCCACCCATCCCTCCGGGGCACCCATTGCTCTTACCGTTGCAATGGGTCATGAGGGGGAGGGGAAGGATGGGGGGGAGACCCAGGTGAGCCAGGATGCGCTGCGCGACCTGCCCGGCCGAGTCCTCCTCGTTCACGGTCAGCCACGTGACGGCGGGATCGCTCCGGAACCATGTGAGCTGGCGCTTCGCAAAATGGCGGGTGTCCCGCTGCAGGCGCCGGACGGCCTCCTCCCACCCGTAGCGGCCCTGGAGATAACCGGTCATCTGCCGGTAGCCGAGCGCTTTCATCGAGCCCAGCGATTCGTCGTAGCCGCGGGCCAGCAGGTCGCGCGTCTCTTCAACGAGCCCGTCGTCGATCTCGCGGAGCACGCGGGCGTCGATCCTCCGGTATAGCGCCGCGCGGTCCATCGTGAGCCCGATCATGACGGACGGGAACGGGCGCTCCCGGAACTGATGGCGGTCGTGCCATGTGGAGAGCGGCACGCCCGTCTTGATCACCACCTCCAAGGCCCGCACGATTTTATTCCGGTCACGGGCATGGAGGGTGGCGGACAGCGCGGGGTCCGCCTGCGCCAACCGGCGCCACAGATGGCCCTGGCCGTGGGTCGCTTCCTCTTCGAGCAGGTGGCGCCGCAGGCCCCAGTCGGCCGGAGGCCCCTCCCACAGGCCGTACGCCAGAGCGCGAACGTAGAGACCCGTCCCGCCCACGACGAGCGGCACGCGCCCTTCCGCATGCAGCCGGGCGATCTCCTGCACCGCCAGCCGGCGGTACAGGCCGACGTTGAAGGGCTCGTCCGGCTCGACGAGATCGAGCAGCCGATGGGGCACTCCCTCACGCTCCGCCGGAGTCGGCTTGTCCGTGCCGATGTCCATGCCGCGGTACACCTGCGTGGAGTCGGCCGTGAGAATGTCGGTGCCGAGCGCCTTCGCGACATGGACCGCCACCCGGCTCTTCCCGATGGCCGTCGGCCCGACGAGAAACACCACAGGCAGGCCATCAGGAGAGTGACTCATGCAAGGCCCTTCCCGTTCGCCCTGAGCTTGTCGAAGGGCGAAGACTTGTCTCGGTCTTCCGTTCATGCTTCGACAGGCCTGCCCTGAGGAGGCCAGCCGTCTCCTTCGACACGCTCAGGATGAACGGCTGGCTTATCGAAGCCTGTGGTGAGTTCATCAAACCAGGCTCAGCACGAACGGTGATTGCGCGACACCACACTAGGTCCATCCCAATCGTCCGAAGATGCGGTCGAGCTCCTCGATCGTCAAGCGCATGGCGATGCGGCGCCCGTGCGGACATGTGCTGGGCGAGCCCGCCGCCCGCCAGTCCTCCAGGAGCCGCCGCATCTCCGGGACTTCCAGCGCCCGTCCCGCGCGCACCGCGCTGTGGCACGCCACGGACGCAAGCACGGTATTGTAACGCTCCTGCATCGAAGGCGTCGAGGGCCACGCGTCCCACTCTTCCACCAGCGCCCGCAAGAGCGCAGGCATGGCGCGGACGACGACGCTCCCTTGACCGAACTCCTCGACCTCGAACCCGAGGCGGCCCAGCTCCTCAAGATGCGCGCGGACCGAGACGGCTTCGGCGGCGGACAGTTCCACGACCTGGGGCAGGAGCGCGCGCTGGGAGACGATCTGGCCCGCGTCGAACTGCCGCTGCAGGCGCTCGAACAGCACCCGCTCGTGCGCCGTGTGTTGATCCACGATCTGGACCTCTTCGCCGACCTGGGCGACCAGGTACCGGGTGGCGATCTGCCCCAGCGGCCGTACTTCCTCCTGGTCCACCGCCGGAAGATACGCCTGCCCCAGCTCCGCCACTCCCGCCACGCGCGGCTGTCGGCCGGTCAGCGTGTCCGGCGCCGGGCCGGCATACCCGGGCGCCTCGCAGGAGCCCTCCGTTGCAACGGGACGGTCGCTGCTCTGCGGCGGCGACCACGCCGACACCACGATCGTCCGGGAGGAGACTGACGCGGGTTTCACCAAAGCCTGGATCCGCGAGCGGACCCACTCATGCACCTGTTCTTGATCCGAAAAGCGCACTTCGCGCTTCGTTGGGTGCACGTTCACATCCACCTGCCGCGGATCCGCCCAGAGCGACAGGACAAAGCGGGGCTGGTGCCCCCTGGCCAGAGACGTCCCGTAGCCTTCATAGAGAGCATGGACGATCATGGCGTTCTTCACCCATCGGCGGTTCACGAACACATCCTGGGGCGTCCGGGTGAGCGCCGTCTCCAGCGGGCGGGTGCAGAGTCCCTCGAGACGGAGCCGGCCGGTTTCCTCCTGCAGATCCACGCAGGCGTCCACCAGTTCCGTGCCGTACACCTGCTGCACGCGATCCCGCAGGGCAGGGACCACGGGATAGTCCGCGACCGCATGGCCGTTGTGCGTCAAGCGGAAGTGGATCTGCGGAAACGCGAGCGCCTGCCGCTGTACCGCCTGGCAGACATGCCCGAACTCCGTGGCGGGGCTCTTGAGAAACTTCTTACGGGCGGGGGTGTTGTAGAACACGTCCCTCACTTCGATCGTGGTGCCGGGGGCTGCCGCCGTCTCCCGCTGCTTGTGCACCGTGCCGCCTTCGAGATGGATTTCCGTGCCTACCGAGGCGCCGGCCGCGACAGTGACGAGCCGCACCTTGGATACCGCCGCAATGCTGGGAAGGGCTTCGCCGCGAAAGCCCATGGATTGAATGGTGGAGAGGTCGGCCTCGGTGCGAATCTTGCTGGTGGCATGGCGCTGGAACGCGAGCGGGGCCTCCTCCGGCGTCATGCCTTGCCCGTCGTCCGTGACCCTGATGGCGCGCCGCCCGGCCTGCTCGACATCCACCGATACGCGAGTGGCCCCGGCGTCGATGGCGTTCTCCACCAACTCCTTCACGACGGAGGCGGGCCGCTCGACGACTTCGCCGGCGGCGATCTTGTTGATGACGTCGCCCGGGAGGACCGCGATTCTGGGCGTCATCGAAGCTCGGCGAGCCGCCGCCTGGCCATAGCGGCTTCGGCCGACTGCGGGTACTCGTCCACCACGCGCTTGAGCAGCACGCGCGCCTTGACGGCGTTGCCCAGTTCGGCGTAAGCGACGCCCGCTTTCGCCAACGCGGCAGGGACCTTGTCGCTCTTGGGAAAGTTGGCGATGACCCGCTCGTACGCCTCGATCGCTTGGAGGTAACTCCTCTTGTTGAAGTAGGCTTCGCCGATCCAGTACTGGGCGTGGGCCGTCAGGCTGGTTTCGGGAAAGCGCTTGAGGAACTCCTCGAAGCCCGCGACGGCCAGGTCGTAGTTGCCCTTCAGGTAATCGCTATAGGCCTGATTGTACGCGGCGGTGGGCGTGAGCGCGGCGAGGGGGACGTCGAGCCCGCCCGCCCTGGGCCTGGTGGTCTCGTCGGGTTTGGCGCTCGGCGCCGGGGCCTTGGCCAGAGGCAGGGCCGGCTCCTTCTCCCTTCCCTTGCCCTCCTCTAGGCGAGCGGATTCATCCACGCGCCGGAGCAGTTCGCCCAGTTTCTGGTCGAAGCCCTGCTGCCGGATCTTGAGGCTTTCGATCTTGGCTTCCAACGCGTCAAGCTTCTGCGTCACGTCGCCCGACTTCTGGAGGCGATCCGCTTCCTCCAACATCTTGCGCAACTCCGCCTCGGTCTCCTTGAACTTCCTGCTCTCGGCTTGGACCTT
>VBOO01000251.1 GCA_005877505.1 Nitrospirota bacterium | reverse complement strand
GGCCTCCTTCCATCAGAGTGTGAATCGTACCGAGCCGCTCCTTGCCGAACCGGAAGTTTTGCCCCACGAACAACTCCCGGGTCCCCAGACCATCATGCAAGACCTGGACCATGAACTCGTCTGGCGTCTGTGCGGCGAACTCACGGGTAAACGGCAGACGAACCACAACATCGACGCCGGCTTCTTCGAGGAGGGACAGTTTCTCCTCGGGATCACACAGAAACTTGAGTTCCACGCCAGGCGTCAACACCCGGAGGGGATGCGGCTCGAAGGTCAGCACGATGGCGGTGCCTCGTTGCGACCGGACCCGATCGCGGGCAACCTTCAACACCGCCTGGTGCCCGACATGCACGCCATCGAAATTGCCGATGGTCACGACCGGGAACCGCAGGCCTACACAATCCTGGAGGCGCTCCAGCACCTTCATTCGTGCAAGGCCTCGGCTGCCTCTTTGGCAAAATAGGTCAGGATCAGGTCGGCGCCGGCTCGATGGATAGCGAGCAAGGTCTCGAGCATGGTCCGTCGTCCATCCAGCCATCCGAGCTGCGCCGCCGCCTTGATCATGCTGTACTCCCCGCTCACCTGATAGGCTGCAATCGGCCGGTCAAAGGCCTGGCGCGCCGCATGGATGACGTCCAAATACGGCAGGGCGGGCTTGATCATCACGATATCGGCCCCCTCCTGGATGTCCAGCTCAATTTCGCGAAGCGCCTCCCGCAGGTTGGCCGGATCCATCTGATAGGACTGGCGGTCCCCAAACTTCGGGCTGGAGTCCGCCGCCTCCCGGAAAGGCGCGTAGAGGCAGGAAGCGAATTTGGCGGCATACGAGAGGATCGGCACATGGGAGAAGCCCTGGCCATCCAGCGCCTGACGGATCGCCCCGACGCGGCCATCCATCATATCGGACGGCGCCACCATGTCGGCGCCGGCCCGAGCGTGGGTGAGGGCCATCTTTTGCAGACAGGCTAGTGTCTCGTCGTTCATGACCTGACCGTCCTTCACGATGCCGCAATGGCCGTGCGTCGTGTACTCATCGACGCAGACATCGGTGATCACCATCAAGTCGGGCACCCGGTCTTTGACCGCGCGGACCGCGCGCGGCACGATCCCATCCGGCGCCCACGCCTCGCTGCCAAGCTCGTCCTTGCGCGCGGGGATGCCGAACAGCAGGATCGCCGGCACCCCCACGGCCTGGACCTCACCCGCGTCCTTGATCAGATGATCCACGGACACCCGCCCCTGTCCGGGCATGGACACAATCGGCTGACGGACATCGCGTCCTTCCATGACGAAGAAGGGCGCGATCAAGTTGTCCACAGACAACCGCGTCTCCCGCACCATGCGACGGAACCCGGCGCTCGCCCGCAGGCGGCGCAATCGATCTTGGGGAAAGGGCATCGGTGTGCTCCTATTTACGCGGGAGGTTCGTCAAGAAGACCACGAGATCCCGGACAGAGAGCATGCCCACGAGCTTGCCACTGCGCGAGACGCCCAAATGGCGCACGTGGGACTGGGCCATGAGGTCGTTCGCGTCCAGGAGCGTTTTGTTCTCGTCGATCATCAGCACCGGCGCCGACATGATTTGGTCGACAGTGGCCTTGGCCGGATCAAGCCCCCCGGCCACGCAGCGACGGACGATATCCGTGTCGGTCAGGATCCCGATGATCTCGCTCCCCTTCGTGATGAACAGACTCCCGATGTTGTGGTCCCGCAACTGTTCCGCTGCGGCCTTAATCGTCGTGTCCCGATCCACCTTTCGGATTTTCTCCGCCGGGACCATCACCGATTTAACGGGCACCATGCTGCTCCCTCCTCTCCATGCTTGCTGGTCCCGGCCCATCGAACAAATAGGCCGGGAGAGTCAATACCTCCCGTGATTGCGTCCTGTTAATGAACACTCACCTATCACATGACGACTGGACGAAATGGCTGACGATGGCCTCCGCCAATGCCGGAATGGTGTTCTCCTTCGCCAGGATTCCCACCTTGAGCCCGCACGCTTCCGCGGTCTCCGCCGTGATCGGACCGATGCAGGCCACGACCGCGTTTGCCGTCACGGCGGACGCTTCGGCCCAGTCGTCGAACAATGCGACATAGTTACGGACCGAGGACGAACTCGTAAATGTGACCACGCCGATCTCACGCCGGCGGAGCCCCTCTTTCACCGCCTCCCCATCCGCCCCCGGACGAACAGTTCGGTACGCGACCGCCACCGTTACGTCGGCTCCGCGGGCTCGAAGGTCCTCCGGCAGGAGGTCGCGGGCCGCTTCGGCGCGCGGGATGAGGATCCGGGCACCTTTCACGTCCTCCTTTTTGATCGCCTCCAGCATCCCTTCCGCTTGGAATTCCTTGGGAACCACGTCAGCCTTGAATCCCTGCCCTGCCAAGGCTTCCGCTGTCCGCGGCCCGATCGCACAGAACCGCGCGCGTCCCAAGGCGCGCGCGTCCCGACCGAGGGCGCGCAGCCGGTCGAAGAAAAACCGCACGCCATTGACGCTGGTAAAGATCA
>VBOO01000250.1 GCA_005877505.1 Nitrospirota bacterium | reverse complement strand
GGCTCAAGCCGGTCCACCGGCGGATCCTCTACGGCATGAGCGAAATGGGCCTCGTCCACAACCGGGCCTACCGCAAGTCCGCCAAGATCGTCGGCGAGATCATGGGGAACTACCACCCGCACGGCGACGCGGCGATCTACGACACTCTGGTGCGGATGGCGCAGGACTTCAACATGCGCTATTGCCTGGTGGACAGTCAGGGCAACTTCGGCTCGGTGGACGGCGATCCTCCGGCCGCGATGCGGTACACCGAGGCGCGCCTCACGAAGCTGGCCGAGGAGATGCTCGCCGACATCGACAAGGAGACCGTTGATTTCCGCCCCAACTACGATGAGTCGCGCATGGAGCCGCTGGTCCTGCCGGCCAAGGTGCCGAACCTCCTCGTCAACGGCGCCGGGGGGATCGCGGTCGGGTACGCGACAAACATCCCGACCCACAACCTGGGCGAGGTCGTGGCAGGGACCATCAAACTGATCGAGAACCCGAACACGCCGATCGAGGAGCTCATGGAAGTCATTCCGGGGCCGGATTTCCCCACCGCCGGCTACATCTATGGCACTCAGGGGATCAGGGACGCCTACACGACCGGGCGCGGGCTCCTCACGCTGCGAGCGAAGGCCGTCATCGAGACCGACGAGCGCACGGACCGCGATCGCATCATCGTGACCGAGATCCCCTACCAGGTCAACAAGGCGAAGCTGATCGAGAAGGTCGCGGAGTTGATCCAGGACAAGCGCATCGACGGTGTGGCGGACCTCCGTGACGAGTCGGACCGGGACGGCATGCGGATCGTCATCGAGCTCAAGAAGGGGGAGATCCCCCTCGTGCTGCTGAACAACCTCTACAAGCACACGCCGATGCAGAGCACGTTCGGGGTGATCATGCTGGCGCTGGTCAACAACCGCCCCGAGGTCCTGAACCTCAAGCAGATCCTGGAGGCCTTCATCGAGCACCGGCGCGAAGTCGTCCTTCGCCGGACGGCGTACGACCTGCGCAAAGCCGAAGAGCGGGCCCACGTCCTTGAAGGCCTCAAGATCGCGCTCGACAACCTGGACGCCGTGATCGCCCTGATCAAGCGGTCGCGCTCGCCCGAGGAAGCGCGCGGGGGCCTGATGCGGCAGTTCACCCTGTCGGAAATCCAGGCCAACGCCATCCTGGAGATGAAGCTGCAGCGCCTCACACAGCTCGAACGGGAGAAGCTCATCCAGGAATACGAGGAGACCATCAAGAAGATCGCCTACCTCAAGTCCGTGCTGGCCTCCGAGGCCCTGGTGCGGCAGCTCATCACGGACGAGCTCGTGGCGCTCAAGGAGGAGTATAAGGACGAGCGTCGAACACAGATCATTCCAGAGGAGGCGGAGATCAACATCGAGGACCTGATCGCGCAGGAGGAGGTGGTGGTGACCATCTCCCACGCCGGCTACATCAAGCGCAATCCCGTCTCCCTCTACCGGGCGCAGCGGCGCGGCGGCAAGGGGAAGATCGGGATGGGGACCAAGGAGGAGGACTTCGTCGAGACTCTCTTCACAGCCTCGACGCACGACGACCTCCTGTTCTTCACGGACGCCGGGAAGGTGTACTGGCTGAAGGTGCACGAGATCCCCGAGGGCGGCCGGGCCGCCAAGGGCAAGGCGATGGTCAATCTCCTCGCCCTCTCCGGGGACGAGAAGGTGACCGCCACCCTGCCCGTCAAGGAGTTCCGCGACGACCGCTACGTGGTCATGGCGACGCGGATGGGCACCATCAAGAAGACGGAGCTCTCGGCGTACGGCAACCCGCGCCAGGGCGGGATCATCGCGCTCTCGCTGGAGGAGGGCGACAAGCTGATCGGCGTGGAGATCACGGACGGCCAGCGCGAGATTCTGCTCGGCACCCGCGATGGGATCGTCATCCGCTTCAAGGAAGAGGACGTCCGGCCGATGGGCCGCCCCGCTTACGGCGTGCGCGGCATCACCCTGGACGAGGGGAACTATGTGATCGGCATGGAGACGATCACCCCCGACTCCACCACGTCCATCCTCACGGTCACTGAGCGCGGCTACGGGAAGCGCACGCTCG
>VBOO01000028.1:11041-12382 GCA_005877505.1 Nitrospirota bacterium | reverse complement strand
CATGGAAGGTCTCCAGGAGATGCGCGATGCCGAGAAACCCGGCGAGCGCTTTGCCTATAAGGAGTACATCTCGGACGAGGCGAAGGCATTCCTCGCCGATCTGGCTGAGAAAGAGAAAGCCAAGAAGGCGTCTGCTAAGGAAGCACTGACACAGGCGTGACGACGAGTTAAGGCGGAGGAGGGCCCCCCCATGATTAAACGGCGTATCAACATCCGGATGTCCGGCCTGGGAGGCCAGGGCGTGGTGACCTCGGCTCACGTCATGGCCATGGCCGCCGCGAAGGACGGCAGGCAGGCCATTTCCAACCCCTTCTTTGGGGCCGAAAAGCGGATGGCGCCGGCTGAGGCGTATGTGCGGATCGGCGTCGAGCGGATCTATGACCGGGGCGAGTTGGTGTACCCGGAAGTGATCGAGGTGTTCCATCCGCAGGTGATCAACCAGGGCAAGAGCTACACCATGCCGTTCTATTCGGGCATCAAACGGGGCGGGCTGGTGATCATCAACTCCAACATGGAATTGTTGACCGACGAAGACAAACAGCGTCTGGCCGATCTGGATGTGGCCGTGTATTACGTGAACGCCACCGAGATCGCGCTCGAGACCGCGGGGACCGAATTGTCCACCAACATGGGTATGATCGGGTCTGTCGCCGGAATTACCAAGTGCGTGTCAATGCAAGCGTTAGACTTGGCATTACAAGATAGGTTCGGCAAGAAATATGTCGCATCGGGCGGGACCGCGACCCTCGATCAGGCGATCACGAAGAAGTTCGCGAAGAAGGAAATGCTGCTTGCCAAGAACCTGGCGGTGGTGAAAAAGGCCTACGAGTTGGGCGCGGAATGGGCGGAGAAGAACAGCGTCGAGCTGATGGTCGCGGCAGCCTAAGGGAAAGGACGGCGAATGTACAACGTGGCGGTGGTGACTGACGAAAAGTGCGTGGCCAAGAAGGGGTGTCGCCTCTGCATCATGTATTGCCCCGAAGCGGACTGCATTCTTCTGGACACGAAGATGATGGTGGCCAAGGTCGTGACGGATATTTGCAAAGGTTGCGAGCTGTGCAAAGTCGTGTGCGATGCGGCCAAGCATCAGGCCATCGAGATGCTGGCCATGGGCGCAGACGGCAAGTTGCTCCACAAAAAGGGAGAGGCGGCGGGGCTCGGGCAGGCCTACGCGGGTTAGGTCGCAGTCTCCAGAGGGATTTGTCGAGAAGCCCCATGGCGTGCGCGTCATGGGGCTTTTTGATTGGAAGGGTAGGGGGTCTTCACCATGAACAACGAGATCAGGCGGTGCGTCGAAGAAGTCGGAGGAGCCATGTCGCGTGTCAATCACGCCTTCCAGAC
>VBOO01000028.1:0-10940 GCA_005877505.1 Nitrospirota bacterium | reverse complement strand
CACTATGCCGGGATCGGGGGCGATGAAGCGTCGACGGAAGACATCGACGAGGACGAAGGCCGGATCGGAGGGTTCTAAGGACGAAAGGAATTGATCAAGACGGTGTGGATTGTTTACTATTTCCAAGGGGCGGTGTTATAAAACACACCCCTTTCCCGAATCCGTAATTGAACGGGTTCCCCGGTAGCTCAGTTGGTAGAGCGATCGGCTGTTAACCGATTGGTCGCAGGTTCGAGTCCTGCCCGGGGAGCCAATCTTCATGCGAACACTTGAAGAACTGAACATCCACAACACTTACGCACGCCTGCCGGAGTCTTTCTACTCGCGGGTGACGCCGACCCCGTTCTCGAAACCCCCGTATCTGGTCAGCTTCAACGCAGCCGCGGCCGCTCTCATTGATCTTGATCCGAAGGAGGCCGCGCGTCCGGAATTCACGGACTACTTCAGCGGAATCCGCCCGTTGCCGGGCAGCGAGCCGATCGCCCTGCTCTATGCGGGTCACCAGTTCGGCCAGTACGTGCCGCGGTTGGGCGATGGGCGGGCCATCCTCCTGGGGGAGGTGGTGAACGAGGTCGGGGACAAATGGGATCTGCATCTCAAGGGGGCGGGACAGACGCCGTACTCCCGGGACGGTGACGGTCGAGCTGTCCTGCGCTCGACGATACGCGAATACCTGTGCAGCGAAGCGATGCACGGACTGGGGATCCCCACGACGCGCGGGCTCTGCATCGTGGGCAGCGATGAGGAAGTCTTGCGGGAAGAAGGCGCGGAAACTGCGGCGATGCTGATCCGGCTGGCGCCCACGCATGTGCGGTTCGGGTCGTTTGAAACCTTTTATTATCGCGGGCAGCCCGATTCCCTCCGGAGGCTAGCGGACTACGTGATTGACCAGTACTTACCCCATCTTCAGGGCGCTGACGATCGCTACCCGTGCTTCCTCACGGAGGTGGTGATTCGCACGGCGCAGCTCATGGCCCAATGGCAAGCGGTCGGCTTCGCCCACGGCGTCATGAACACCGACAACATGTCGATTCTGGGGTTGACCCTGGACTATGGGCCGTTCGGCTTTCTGGATGACTACAACCCGGGCTTCATCTGCAACCACTCCGATCGCGGGGGACGTTACGCGTTCCATCGTCAGCCGGACATCGGCAGGTGGAACCTGCACGCGCTCGCCCAGGCCCTGCTGCCGCTGATGAGCGAGGACGAGGCCAAGCAGGCGCTGACGGCTTACGAGCCTGCTCTGGTCGAGCACTATCGGGACTTGATGCGGCAGAAACTCGGCCTTCTGGAATGGCGCCCGGAGGATGGGGATCTGGTCACGGGGTTGTTGTCAATCATGCAGGCTAACCACGTGGACTACACAAACTGCTTCCGCGGGTTGGGTGATTTTCGTTCCAACCCGGATGCTCTCAACGCGCCGCTCCGGGATATGTTCCTCGATCGGGTGGCCTTTGATGCCTGGGCGGCTCGCTATCGCGCACGGCTACGCGCGGAGTGCGACCACGATGCGGAACGCAAGGAGCGGATGAACCGTGTGAACCCGAAGTACGTGCTGCGCAACTATCTGGCCCACACCGCGATCATACAGGCCACGGATAAGAAAGATTTTACGGAAATCGCCCGCCTGCTCGGGCTGCTCCAAGACCCTTACACCGAGCGGCCGGACATGGAGCCGTATGCGGCACTGCCGCCAGAGTGGGGCAAGCACATCTCAGTAAGCTGCTCGTCGTAGCCGTTTAGTCCAACACGGCTAGCACGCAGATTCCCAGCACGATCCGATAGTAGGCGAAGGGTTTGAAGGTATGCTGTTTGATGTAGCTTAAAAACCCGGCGACGACAAGGAGCCCGGTGAGGAAAGCCACCGCCAGACCGACTGGGAAGAGCAGCGGATCCTCCTGAAAGAGCAGTGCGCGGGACTTGACGATTTTATACCCGGTCGCGGCAATCATCGTCGGGAGAGCCAGCAGGAAGGAAAACTCCGTGGCGGTCCTCCGGTCCATCCCGACCAGCTGGCCACCCATGATGGTTGCCGCGGAGCGCGACACCCCTGGCAATAATGACAAGCATTGAGCCATGCCGACCCACCAGGCCGCTCGAAGGCCGACCCCTTCCACCGCGGTGATCTGGTACGCTTTGACTGTATGCTCGATGACCAGCATCACGACGCCCCCGACCGCGAGCGCGCCCGCCACGGTGACCGGTCCGAACATATGGGCCTCGATCCAACTGTGGGTCACCAATCCGACGATGGCCGCGGGCAGGAAGGCGACCCCGAGGCCCAACCAGATCTGCCGGCTGGTGGGGTCTGAGGGAAACTGCTGGAGCAGGACCAAGAGGCGCCGTCGGAAATAGACAACGACTGACAGAATGGAGCCCAGCTGAATCGCGATCTCGAAGCTGACAGCGTGGGCGCCGGTGAACCCTAGGGCGTGTCCGACTAGGATGAGGTGACCTGTGGAGGAAATGGGCAAGAATTCGGTCAGGCCTTCGACAGCGCCCAAGATGATGGCCGTCCATAGGGTCATACAGGCGGCGGTATCATTAGAGAGGGGCGGGAAAATGTCAATGGGTGCCCGCCGATAACTTGTTCAGCCAGTTGACAAAATAGGATGTTTCGACTACATGTTGATCGACGGCGGTTCACGCTCTGCCGAAACGATCGTCTGTGTCGTGGGGGAGTGCATGAAGGAACAGATTGTGAGGGGGCTCCTGGCGCTTGTGCTGGTGGGAGTGCCGGGGTGCGTGGGCCAGGGCACGTACGAGCAGAACCTGAAAGACCTTCAGTCTACGAAGAATGATCTCGACAGTCTCCGCGTCCAGAATGAGGCCCTCAACAAGCAGGTCATCTACCTGAAAGAGTCCGGCGCCAAGCTCAAGGAGGAGCTGGACAAGGCCAACGTGCAGATTGCGTCGTTGAAAGAGGAAGTCGGCAGGGAACGTCAGGCGGTTGACAACAAGGTGAAGGACCTGGACCGGCAAGTCAAGGAATTGACGAAGGCCAAGAAGGACTTGACACAGGAGCTCGAGGTCCAGAAGCAACGGTATGAAGATTCCTTGAAGACGATCAAGCGGCAGGCGAAAGAGCTGAAAGAGCGCGAAAAGGCGGCATTGATTGAACCTCCCACACCGCAGCTCAAGTCCGCCGGGCCTCCCACCGATGCGACGAAGTCCCCTGAGGCTCCCCCACCGATTCTGAATGAGGCGGCGCCCGCTTCGCCCTCCAATGAAGACGCGAAAGGACCGGCCAACCTCGTGGACATCAACAGGGCGACGCCGGCTGACCTGACCTTGACTCTGGGGCTGGCCAAGGAGGATTCAGACAGGCTGGTCAAGAATCGCCCCTACAAAACGATCGAAGAACTCATCACGAAAGCCGGGCTCCCCAAGGCGACGGTGGATAAAATTCGGGAAAAAGTCACCGTCGCACCGTAATAGTCTCCACCCATCACGCTCTCCGGAGTTTTCCCTCATGGAATCCGGTATTCACGGGATTGTGCAACTGGCCTCCGCCCACTAGGGTAGAGGCGCGCGTCCTGATCATCCACCTCGGCTCGGAATACTACGACTGAGAGTCGCGCCCTGCTCTGGCAGCCTCGGTACGGCTGCGGAGGGGCGCCAGAACCGCTTCTGCCTCGGTTTGACACCATGACAGGGGGCTCCCTAGAATGGACTCTCTGGCGCATGCGGTGGTGCCGATTCAACCAACGTGGCCGCCGTGGTGTCTAAGAAGATATGGGTGGCTGCGTGTTCCTTCTGGCAGATAGACATTGTTGATGGAAGGAGGCGAGAATGGGACGGAAGATGGTGGTATTAGTGGCGATAACCGTAGGTCTCCTCATGGGAGAGCGAGGAGGAGTTGCTGGGTTGGCCGACGAGCCCAAGGCGCCACAGGCCTTACCAGAAGTCTTGACCTTAGAAAGATCCATGGAACTGGCCCTGTCCAATCACCCCAGCCTCCGAGTCGCCTCCGGAAACCAGGCGATCCAAGAAGCGCAGGTAGGACAAGCCCAGGCCGGGTTCTATCCGCAGGTCCAAGGATCGCTCGGCTATAATCGGCGGACGACCAATTCGACCAGCACATTCCAAGGTAGTAGGGTTGGGCGAAGCACCGCTGGCGATATGACAGGATTTTATTCGAGCAGTGTGACGCTCAACCAGTTGCTCTATGATTTTGGAACGACCAATTCCAGGGTTGAAGCCCAGCAGTTCCAGTTCCAAGCCGCCAACTCTGACGCGCAGACTGCCGTACAAACGGTCGTGATCAACGTCCAGCAGGCCTATTTCAGTCTCCAGCAGGCGCAGCGTCTGGTCTCGGTGAGCGAGGAGGCCATCACGCAGTTCGAGAAGCACCTGGACCTCGCCAAGGGGCGATTCAAGGCCGGCGTGGCGCCCAAAATCGACGTGACCACGGCGGAGGTCGACCGCTCCAACGCCCAACTGAATCTGATCACAGCCAGGAACAATGCCCTGGTCGCCCGCGTGACCTTGAATAACGCGATGGGGATCCAAACTACCAAGCAGTACCGCGTCCAGGACCCGGTTCAAGCGGAACCGTATCGAGTGTCCTTGGACGAAGCAGTGGCCAAGGCCATGCGGCTTCGGCCGGAGATGATCTCCCAGAGAGCCCAGGAACAGGCGGCCGAGGCGGCCATCAAGGCAGCCCAGGGCAATTTCTTCCCGACCGTGACCAGCTCGGCCAACTATTCTTATTCAGCGACCGACTTCCCGCTGGTCTGGAACTGGAGCCTAGGGGGTACCGTGAGCGTTCCGATTTTCAGCGGATTCCTCACCCAGCAGCAGGTCGCCCAAGCTCGCGCGACTCTCCTGACGACCAAGGCCAACGGGGATGTGCTCCGACAGACTATTCTCTTAGACGTGAATCAGGCCTCGCTGAACCTGGAGGCTGCCTGGGAGAAATTGCGGGTGACGGCGGTGACTGTGGACCAAGCCAAGGAACGGCTGGCGCTGGTGGAAGGACGCTACAAGGCCGGCCTCAGTACCGCCGTGGAAGTGACGGATGCGGAGGTGGCGTTGGTGAGCGCCCAGGTCAACGATGTCGTCGCCGTGTCGAGTTACCAGGCGGCAAAGGCTGCGCTCGACAAGGCGATGGGCATCATCACTCCGGTACGGGGAGGTTCATGAGACCGACGACGTGGATCATCGGCGGCGCGTTGCTCCTGGCTGGCCTGGGGACCGGGGGCTATGTGTACTTGAATGGAGATCAGAGGGAGCCTGTCCGGTACAAGACCGCCAAAATCGAGCGGGGCACGGTGACGCAAGCCGTGACGGCGACCGGCACGATCAACCCCGTCACCACAGTCCAGGTGGGCAGCCAGGTCTCCGGTATCATCAAGCATCTCTACGCCGATTTTAACTCGGTCGTGAAGGTCGGGCAGGTGGTGGCCCAGATTGATCCGGCTCCGTTCCAAACCGCTGTCACGCAGATGGAGGCCAATCTCCAGAACGCGTTGGGAAACCTGGCTGGTTCGCGTACCAATCTGGCTCTGCAGAAGCTCAACTTTGACCGCGCAAAGGCCTTGTTTGCGCAACAACTGAACGCCCAGCAGGACGTGGATAATGCCCGCGCCGCCTATGAAACCTCTGAAGCCAATCTGCTAATTGCTGAGGCGCAGGTCAAACAAGCCCGCGCTCAGTTGGACACGGCCAAGGTCAATCTGGAGTACACCACGATCCATTCGCCGGTGAACGGCATCGTCATCTCGCGCAACGTGGACGTCGGCCAAACAGTGGCCGCGAGTTTCCAGGCGCCGGTCCTCTTTACGATTGCCAAGGACCTGACCAAGATGCAGGTGGACACGAACGTCAGCGAGTCGGATATCGGGGGGATCACGGAGGGGAAATCCGCCTCGTTCGTCGTGGATGCCTATCCCAATCAGGTTTTCAAGGGCAAGGTCACGCAGGTGAGAAATGCGCCGATCACGGTGCAGAATGTCGTGACCTACAACGTGGTGATCGGAGTGGACAACCCCGATCTTCAGCTCAGACCGGGCATGACGGCCAGTGTGTCGATCATCGTCGCCCGCCGCGAAGATGTCTTGCGGATTCCCAATCAGGCCCTACGGTTTAAGCCGACCCTCGCGAAGGGCCTGACAAGGATCGAAACCCAGGCGGCCTCGGGAAGTCCCGAGGGAGGCGCCAAAGGTGGCTCCGCCGAAAGCCGCGGCCGTCCGGGCGCAGAGGGCAAGGCCAAGCCGATGGTCTGGCTGCCCCACCCAGAGGGGGAGCCGACTGCGGTCGAGGTGAGGACCGGCGTCACGGACGGGAAGTACACGGAGCTCGTCGAGGGGTCATTGAAGGAAGGCGACGAGGTCATCATCGGCTTGGACACGCCTCGCGGGCCCCATGGCGGCTCCTTTGGGTCCCTGCCGCCGGGATTCGGGTCCCAGCCGTCTGAGCGCCCCAGCTCGAGGACACCGAAAGGGCTCTGATGAGCCTCATCGACTGCCGGGACCTCGTCAAGACCTACCGCTTGGGCGAGATGGAAGTGCATGCCTTGCGGGGCGTGTCGTTGAAGATCGATGGCGGCGAGTTTGTTGCTGTCATGGGCGCCTCGGGGTCCGGCAAGTCCACCTTGATGAACGTCTTCGGATGCCTCGACGTCCCGACGAGTGGCTCGTATCTTCTGGAGGGGCTCGATGTCTCCACATTGGGTGAAAATCGCCTGGCGGAAATCCGCAACAGCAAGATTGGCTTCGTGTTTCAGAACTTCAACCTGATTCCACGGACCACTGCCCTGGAGAATGTGCAACTGCCCCTTTTCTACAGGGGGATACCGGCGCATGAACAGAAAGCACTGGCCCTGGGCGCGCTGGAGCGGGTGGGGCTCGCCGACCGTCAACGACACCACCCGGCCCAGTTGTCCGGCGGGCAGCAACAGCGGGTGGCCATTGCCCGCGCATTGGTCACGAACCCGTCGATTATTCTGGCCGACGAGCCGACCGGCAATTTGGACAGCCAGGCCTCCAGGGAGATCATGGACACGCTGACGCACCTGAACCGGGAGGGAATCACGATCATTCTGGTCACGCATGAAGCGGACATCGCCGGCTATGCCAGGCGGGCCATCATGATGAAAGACGGGGTGATCCTCTCCGACCGCGACGCCGGCGGCGTAGGCGTCGCGGGGGTCGTCCCGCAGGAGGCGCGGGCATGAGTTTTCTGCTGATGACGGTATGGGTGGCGTTCCGCGTGTTGTCCCGGAATCGCATGCGCTCGGCGCTGACGATGCTCGGCATCATCATTGGGGTGGGGGCCGTGATCGCGATGGTCAGTATCGGAGAAGGCGCGAAAGCCGCCGTCCAGGCGCAGATCGCCTCCTTCGGCACCAACGTCATCATTATCCTGCCCGGCACGACAACGGTCAGCGGGGTACGGTCCGGCCACGGCGGGGCGGTGACGCTGACGGTTGCGGACATAGAAGAGTTGAGAAAGATCCCCGCAGTCACGGAAGTGGGCTGGGCTCGACGTGACACCATGCAAGTCGTCCATGAGAACAAGAACTGGTTTACGACAATCAATGGCGTGTCGCCCGGCTACTTGATCATCCGCAACTGGTCCACCGCGAGCGGGGACTTCTTCACGCAGACCGAAATGGATGCAGCCGCCAAGGTGGCGCTGCTCGGGAATACCATCATTAAGAACCTGTTCGACCCAGGGGAGGATCCGGTGGGCGCCTCAATCCGGATCAAGAACATGCCCTTTAGGGTTGTTGGCGCGCTCGAGGCCAAGGGGTATGACACGAGGGGGACCGATCAGGACGATGCGGTCTTCATCCCATTCACGACCGCCGAGCGGAAAGTCATGGGCACGAAGTTTCAGGGATCCATCGGAGCCGGATTCCTCTCGGTGGAATCCCCGGAGCAGATGCCGCAGGTCGTCGAAGAGATCAAGCGGGTCCTTCGCCAGCGGCATAAGTTGCGGCCCACCCAGGATGATGATTTTACAGTTCGCAATCAGGTCGATATCGCCAAGGTTCAAGAGGGGACCAGCGAGTCGATGACCTTGATGCTGCTGGCGGTGGCGTCCATCTCGTTGCTAGTCGGCGGGATCGGGATCATGAATATCCTGTTGGTCTCGGTCACGGAGCGGACCCGGGAGATCGGCATCCGTATGGCGGTGGGGGCCAAGCGGCGCCACATCCTCCTGCAATTCCTGGTGGAGGCTGTAGTCCTGAGCGCCATGGGGGGGTTGATCGGCGTGGGGTTGGGCGTCGCGGGCGCCAAGGCCGCCTCCAACGTCGCCGGCTGGCCTACCATCATCTCAGGCGACGTCTTGGTGATTGCCTTCGGGTTCTCAGCCCTGGTGGGCGTCTTCTTTGGTCTCTACCCGGCCAATAAAGCCTCCCGGCTGAACCCAATCGAAGCCTTGCGTTACGAATAGTCACAAGCGGAGCGACCGATGTGGAACCAGAACTTCATGTTCACCCAGACAGGTGCGACGCCCATCGACAAGACCGAGAACGAACTGTTTCACGATATCCCGCAGGCCATGGACAGCGCGGGGTTGCATGGGGAACGGTATACATCGGTCTGGGTGCAGGGTGAGGAGCAGAACGGCAAGCCGGTCATGTACACGAACGTCTACGCGCGGACGGCGATCCTGGACATCGGTCGGCAGGCCGGGCTGCTGCACCCGCTGCAGGGCCGGTCTCATCAAATCAAGAAGCTCCTTTCCGAGGGACAAAAGACCTGGATCAGGGAGTGGTTGATCAAAACATCGGCCGAGGCCTGGGAGAATAGCGACGATTCATTCAAGGCGATTTTCGAAAAAGACTGATCGAGCGGGGAAGAAGAAGACCGGCGGTGGCGAGCTGAGCCACCATCGGTCTAGGTGCGTCTTGGGCTCTTCTGTTTCTTCTTGGGCTTCTTCTCAGGGTTCTTCTTGGCCTTCTTCTCCGTCTGCTTCTTGGTCTTCCTCTCAGTCTTCTTCTTGGTCTTCTTGCCCTTGCCCTTCTTCGTCTCTGCAGCGGCGGCAGGGGCCCCCACGTAGGTGGAGCCAGCGAAGGTCAGACCGATCATCACGGCGAACAGCGCTGCAAACAATGCCTTCATCGCGTTTCACTCCCTTCCTGTAGGTGATATGTGGGCATCAAGTTTAGCATGTCGTATGCCACGCCGAGAAGCGCAGCGATACTAAAATAATTCTTAATTATCCAATGCGTTACGGCATGGCCATAGTCGCAGTCCAAGACCAATCAGCAGTCAGGCTCTCCTCGTTTCATTGCATATCCGGGGCGGCTCTTCCTATACTCCCTTGCCACTCACTGAGGAGAGCAGGGCCATGACGTTCCAAGGAAGATGGTCGGCGGCGATCGGCGGAGGCGCGTGCGCGTTGCTCGTGGTGCTCTGGAGTGCGGCCGCCGGGTTGAAGGACGGTGGGGCGGTCGTCACGGGTGCTCCCGAGGTCCTGTATGCGCCCGAGGACAAGCCGGCCGACCGCCTGGTCGCGCTCTACAAAGGAGCCCGGCACGAAATCTTTATCGCCACCTACGGGTTGACGTATCCCCCAGTGGTGAAGGCGCTCGTTGCGGCGAAAAAGCGCGGCGTGGACGTGCGTATCATTACCGACCGGGGAAAGCTCGACGACCGCAATCAACGCTCCGCCCTGGAAACCTTGCGGCTGGCGGGCGTCCCGATCAGGATCAATCGTCACGACGGTCTCATGCACATGAAGCAGGTCGTCGTCGATGATCTGGTGAACACCTCAGGCTCGATGAACCAGACATCGAGCGCCGCCCTCTTCAACGACGAGCGGTTGGATATCCTCCACGATGCGGCGAGCACTCAGCGGGCGAAGGAAAAGTTCCTCAAGATGTGGGCCGATCACGCCCGCTACGAAGATTGGCGATGAAAGTTGACGTCGTCATAGTTGGCGCCGGCGGCGGAGGCGCGGTCCTTGGCCTGGCGCTGGCTCAGATGGGCGTCTCGGTCCTTGTGGTGGAGCGTCAGCCAGGCCCGCCGACTGCCCTGCGAGGTGAGACCATCCAGCCGAACGGCCAGCAGATCCTCGCGCGACTGGGCCTCTTCTCGGCCTTCGAGCCGGAGGTCGTGGAGTCTGTCCAGCGCGTTCACTTTATTCGGATCGGTGGGGACCGTCTCTGCACGATGGACTACGGCATGCTTCCCGATCCCTACAACCGGGTGCTGGTGGCCCTTTCCAATGCGGTCCACCATCTGCTCCTGAGCCGCCTGTGCACGCAGCCGAGCGTGCAGCTCTGGTACGGGGCCGAGTTCCAGGGAATCCTGCAGAAGAATGGCCGTGTGGATGGCGTCGTGGTCAGAAGAGCAGGAGAGCAGTCGAGCACCGAGGTCCAAGCCAATTTGGTGGTTGGAGCCGACGGGGCGGCATCCCTGGTGCGGCGGGCTCTGGGGATCCGGGCGGAAACCCATCGTTATCGGCACGGCTATCTGATCGCGCTCCTGCCGCGCCCGGAAGGCATGCGTGGCGAGGCGCGCTACTCTGTGGGGCGCGGGGAGCTGCTAGGACTGTTTCCTGCTCCGGGAGATCGCGTGGTGGCGTTGTACATGGTTGAGGCTGACGAACTCGAAGCGGTCAAGGCACGGGGACTCGCGGCGTTCAAGGCGCGCGTGGGTGAAATCGACGCAGCCATGGCCAAGCCGCTGGGAAGCTTGGCATCCTGGGAGCAGGTCGGTTTTCTCCCGTGCACGCGGGTCCGAACAGATCGGTGGGTTATGGATGGCGGAGCGCTGATCGGCGACGCGGCGCATGCGATGAATCCGCACGCCTCGCAGGGTCGGATGCAGGCAATGGCCGATGCGATGGCGCTGGCCGACGTCATCGGCCGGTGTCGTGAGACCGGTGATTGGTCGGCGGAAGCGCTGGCGTCCTACGAGCGGGCGCGCCGCCCACAAGTGGAAATGCTACAGCGGCTCGCGGACGAGCAGACGTTCTTCTGG
>VBOO01000027.1:7375-19123 GCA_005877505.1 Nitrospirota bacterium | reverse complement strand
CGCATCTGTACGATACATGGTTCGTCCCGTTCACTCGGTGGGTTGAAGGTCTCCGGAATCCGTGGTTGGGGAAAAATGTCCTGACCGTGGCCCGAAAGAATGCTACCGATGCCTCGTAGCCCAGTGGGATCACCTTCACATGCCCGTACTTGATAAGACGCCCAGCGCTCCTGACACAAACAACGCACTGGAACGCCTGCAAACGTGGCTTGCTGTGACGGTCCTGATGGGTCTCACGCTCGCCTTCTACCACGGGCTCTGGTGGCCGGGTCTCCTGCTCCTCAAACGCGACGCCTTTCGGTTCTTTCTCCCGCTCAAGCAGTACCTCGTGGAACGACTGTCGGCCGGTGAGTTACCCCAATGGTTTCCTTACGAGGGGCTCGGCCGCCCCTTCATCGGGGTGACTCATACGGGCGTGTTTCATCCCTTCACGATGCTCTACTACTTCTTCTCGGTGCCCAACGCTTATCGCGTGTCGATTCTTCTCTCCTGCCTGCTAGCCGCGTTGGGCGCTTTCGCCTTCGGCCGCAGCCTGAACCTCTCGAGCACTGGAGCATCGTTCGCGCTCTCCGGCTATCTCGTCTCGATGACCGACAATCTCACGTATCTGTACCCCATCTGTCTGCTGCCCTTCTTCTGTCTCGCTCTTGAAAAGGCCTTCACCGACGCCCGCGCGTGGGCGGTAGCCCCGGCGATCGTCTGGGCGACCGTCTTTCTCAACGGCGACGTTCAGACCGGCTACTACTATGGCTTCATCGCGTTGCTCTGGGCAGTGACACATGCGCCCGGTCCTCGCTTCGAAAGAGGTCTACGGCTGGGGCTCGTGGCTGGCCTCGCAGCCCTCCTTGCGGGCATTCAACTCGGCCCGGCGTGGGCGGTGTTTCTCGGCAGCGACCGCCTGCATGATACGCTGTTCCACAAGCAGGCCATGGGGTGGTCCACCCACCCCCTGCGGCTATTGACTGTCCTGGCCGCACCGGTCGGTGAAGACGTGTTCTCGACCGTGACGGAAAAGAGCACCGGCGCTGTACCGGAGATCTATATCGGCTACTTCTGGGCAGAGAGTCTCTATCTGGGCATCCCCGTGACCGGGCTGGCTCTTCTAGGAGCTTGGAGGCGTCGGGATCTGCGCGTGCTGGCCTGGCTGGGCGGCTTGGCGCTCCTACTTTCGCTCGGACGTTGGGGCGGTCTCTATGAACTCTTCTCCCATATCGTGCCGCTCTGGTCTGCGTTTCGCTATCCTGAGAAGTTCATGGGCGTGGTTTCGTTCGCGATCGCAATGCTCGCAGGGGCCGGGCTCGACGCACTACGGACAGGCAAAGAGCGGTTATGGCCTTGGCTCGCTGCAGCAAGCCTCTGCGTCATTGCATGGATGAGTCTGCCCACCGAAGCCGGTGCGCAAATCGCTTCGAGTTTTGGTGCGTCGGTGGCCCTGGCGCGAGCGCTGACCGAGACGGCCGCGCGCGCTGCCCTCTCCAGCGCAGTGGCCGCCCTGGGCGTCGGCATGGTCATAACCGGGGCCAACCGGGGCGCACTGCGTATGGAATGGCTGCTCACGTCTTTGGTCGCAATCGTCGCGCTCGACCTCTCACGCGTCAACCTGGAGGCCTACCACATGGGTCCGGCAGAGATCGCGACTTTCAATGCGCCGCTTGCCCGGGCACTTGAAGCGCGCGTAGGTCCCTTGAGCCCCGGTCGCTTCCGACTGGTCACGCTCGTCGAGACCTTGGTCGCGTTTCCGGAACAGCTCGAACGGACGCTCGGGCACTACGCGGCGGTGATCGCCGCACGTCGCCAAGCGCTCGTGGCGCTGCACAACGCCGAATTTCACATCGAGACGGCCAAGCCCTATCTCCCTGGTTATAAAGCAGAGCTGATGGCTATGTTGCGCCAGGGGATCGGACTCCAAGCAGCCGCGCGTTACAATGTGGGGTACTACATCGGGTTACGGTCTCGCTTGAAGGACCCACGCCTCGTACGCGTAGTCCTGGTTGAACTCCCGGACTATGACTTGGCGTTGTTCCGCAATCCATTCCCAGCCAAACCTCGTGTCTACCTGTCCCGGAGACCGGAACGCGCAGCCGAGCCGATCGATCCGGCCATGCTGCTCAAGCGGCCGGATTTCTTGAGCGGGGACGTGGATGTGATCGAAACAACCGACGAGGGACTGCCCCGCTCACCGTCCGCCGGACTCGCGACGATCGAGTGGTATGCGCCTGAGGAGGTTCGCGTCCGGGTGGAGGGCCCGCAGCCGGCTGTCCTGATTCTACTCGACGCCTTCGATACAGGCTGGACAGCTATGCTCGACCACGCCACCAGCCTTCCCATCTCGCGCGCCAATGCACTGGTTCGCGCGGTGGTCGTACCAAGTGGCGCCCATGTGGTCACGTTCCGGTATGAGACACCGCTCCTGCGCACGGGTGCGGTTGCCTCGCTCACCGGAGTGCTGCTCTGTGTGGGGCTCATCGCGTACGCGCGATGGCGGAGACGTCACCCACACTGTCTCACATGAAACTCCAAAGGCCATCAGAGAAGCCTGCCGCCACGGACGGAATCATCGGACGGGCATGGTTTCCTTCGGGACTGGCCCTGACGGTGCTCTGCGCTGTCACCCTCGCGTTCTACCACGGGCTCTGGCTACCTGGGCTCGTACTGATCAAACGCGATGCGTTTCGGGTTTTTCTGCCGTTCAAGCATTATCTCGTCGAACGGCTTTCCACCGGTGAGCTGCCTCAGTGGTTCCCCTATGAGGCCTTAGGCCGCCCGTTCATCGGGATAACCCACACAGGCGTCTTCCATCCTTTCACGGCGCTCTATCTCCTCTTCCCTGTGCCTGATGGCTATCGTGTGTCCACGCTCCTCTCATGTCTCCTAGCCGCGCTCGGAGTGTTTGCCCTGGGCCGCACATTGAACCTCTCACGCACAGGGTCGCTGCTCGCCGGCATTGTGTTTGCGCTCTCTGGCTATGTCGTGTCGGTCACCGACAACCTCGTGTACCTGTACTCGATCTGCCTGCTTCCGTTGTTCTGCATGACGCTTGAAAAAGCCCTCAGCGGCGCACGCCTGTGGGTGATCGCGCCCGCGGCCCTCTGGGCAACGGTCCTCCTAAACGGCGACGTGCAGACGGGCTACTACTACGGATTCATCGCGCTGCTGTGGACTGCAGTACGCGCGCCAGTTCCTTTCTGGGAAGCAGGTCTGCGGCTGGTCTTATCGGGCGGGCTCGCGGTTCTCCTCGCAGGCGTTCAACTTGGACCCTCATGGGCGGTTTTTGTCGGCAGCGAACGTGCACAACCTGCATTGTTTCAAGAGGAAGTCTTGGGCTGGTCTACTCATCCGCTACGCCTATTGACTGTGTTGGCTGCACCAATCGGCCAAAACGTTCTCCCGACTGATTCAGATGGGCTCTTTTATGGTGGCTCACAGGAGAAATATATCGGTTATTTTTGGGCAGAGAGCCTCTACCTGGGCGTGCCGGTGGTGGGGCTGGCAATACTCGGCACCTGGCACCGGCGTGACCTGCGTGTGCTGGCTTGGCTCTGCGTGCTCGCCCTGCTCCTCTCCCTCGGAAAGTATGGCGTCCTTTACCAGGCCTTCTATCACGTGGTGCCGCTGTGGTCGGCGTTTCGAATTCCCGAGAAGCTCATGGGCGTGACGGAGTTCGCAGTCGCGATGCTCGCGGGTGCGGGGTTCGACGCGCTGCGCACGGGAAAGGGACGCCCTTTCCCCTGGTTCGCGGCGGCATGCTTGTGCATCAGCGTCTGGCTCGCTTTACGCACCGAAACCGCCAGTGTGTTGTGGGAAACATGGACCCTCGGCGAGCCAGAAGTCCTCGTTCGTGAGTTGGTCAACTCGGCAGCGAGAGCGGTCCTTTTCAGCGCCCTCGCGGCTGGAGGCGTCGGTATTCTCATAGCTGGAGTCAAAAAGGGAGCGCTCCGTCTGGAGTCCCTCATGGCTGTCCTGATCGTGCTTGTAACGCTCGACCTCTCACGCGCGAATTTGGGAGCCTATCACACTGGACCTCGGGAAACCGCCACATTCATGCCACCACTGGTCGAAGCCATCAAAATGCGTGAAGGCATGCTTGAGCCGGGTCGATTCCGGCTGGTATCCCTGGAAGAACGCCGAATCGGGATTCCAGAAGAGCTCGAAAGGACGATCGGCCACTTCGGTGCAGTAATAGTAGCAAGGCGACACGCGCTTGATGCGCTGCACGGCGCTGAGTTTCACATCGAGAGCGCACGACGTTATCTCACCGGCTACAAAGCCGAGCTCATTCCCATGGTAAAACACAAAGCCGGATTACAGACTGCTGCTCGTTACAATGTTGCCTATTACATCGGATCGCGCTCACGCTTGAATGACCCGCAGGTTGCCAAGGGACTCATAGCCGATCTTTCTGACTTCGATCTCATATTATTCCGTAACCCTATCTCCCCGAAGCCACGCGCGTACCTGTCACAGCGGCCGGAAAGCTCCGGGTCGCCTGTGGACCTCCAACAGTTATTCACGCGACCCGATTTCCTGAGCGGAGCCGTGGATCTGATCGACACGGCCCACATGCCCCTGCCAGGCCCGACGTCAGGCGGTTCTGCGACGATTGAGCGCTACGCGCCCGAAGAGGTGCGGGTCCGCGTGGAGACCCCACAACCGGCTGTTCTGATTCTGCTCGACGCCTTTGACAAGGGCTGGACGGCGACGCTCGAAAGCGGTCTTGACCTTCCTATCCTGCGGGCGAACGCGCTGGTGCGGGCGGTCGTCGTGCCGGCGGGCGTGCACGTCGTGACGTTTTCCTATGAGACCCCGTTGCTCAGGGTGGGCGCCACAGTGTCACTGGCCGGCTGCCTGCTGTGCCTCGGACTGATCACTCACGCCCGGTGGAGGCGCAGACATCCATCAGGGCCTTGTCGATGAGCCCGCCCGCGCTCACGGAGATTCATTCTTCCAAACTGATTGCTAAGACGAAGACCATCCAGGCCGTCATTGTCCTGCTCGGTTTCACACTCGCCTTCTACCACGGCCTCTGGCTGCCGGGCCTCGTGCTCATCAAACGTGACGCCTTTAGGTTTTTTCTGCCTCTCAAACAGTATCTCATCCAAAGACTGGCCGATGGTGAGTTGCCGCACTGGTTTCCATACGAGGGATTGGGACGCTCCTTTATCGGGGTAACCCATACTGGTGTCTTCCACCCGTTTACGGCGCTCTATTTTCTCCTCCCCGTCCCCGATGCCTATCGGGCCTCCACGCTCCTCGCCTGCGTGCTGGCAGGGCTTGGCACCTTCATGCTGGGCCGGATGCTACGCATTTCGCGCACAGGGGCACTGCTGGCCGGCCTCGCCTTCACGCTCTCGGGCTATGTCGTCTCCCTCACCGACAACCTTCTCTACCTGTATTCGATCTGTGTCCTACCGCTGTTTTGTTCTGGTCTCGAAAAGGCGCTCAGGGACGGCCGCAAATACACCGTCGCGCCAGCCGCCGTATGGGCAACAGTCCTTTTGAATGGCGACATCCAGACTGGGTATTACTACACCTTCATCGGGTTACTTTGGGCCACAGCGCGCGCGCCCGAGTCTTATCGTGAAGCGTGGCTCAGGTTGGGGCTCACAGGCGTGCTGGCGGCTCTCCTCGCTGGTGTTCAGCTCGGCCCGGCGTGGCTGGTTTTTGTGAGCAGCGAACGTGCAGACCCCGCCCTGTTCTCTCTGCAAACCCTGCAGTGGTCCACTCACCCACTTCGATTGGTAACAGTCCTAGCCTCACCGGCAGGCAAGGACGCAGATCCTGTCGTCATAGCACGCTCCTTTTTCGACACCCCGAACGGGGGCTTTTGGGCGGAGAGTCTCTATCTCGGGGTTCCGTTAACAGGACTGGCTATCCTTGGGACCTGGCACCGCCGTGACATCCGCGTGCTGATGTGGCTGGGCGTCCTCGCCCTGTTTCTGTCGCTGGGGCGTTACGGGGGTCTGTACAAGCTGCTCTCCCAGGTGGTGCCGTTGTGGTCCGCATTTCGATACCCCGAAAAATTCATGGGCGTGGTATCGTTTGCAGTCGCAACGCTCGCCGGCGCGGGTGTTGATGCGCTTCGGGCGGGAAAAGGGGGCCCGCTGCCATGGGCAACGGCAGCCCTCTTGTGTACAGGAGCCGGGATTGGTGTTCGTTCCGAAGCTGCGCGCGCATGGGTAACCGCGACCTTCGGGACGTCAGCTGAGATTGCGACGCAGATGACCGATTCAACAGCGTCAGCCTCGCTCTGGAGCGCCGCTGCTGCTTGTGGGGTGAGCCTCATCGTCCTCTCCATGCGAAGTGGACTATTGCGCGAGTCGGTACGGCTCAGCGCGCTTGTTATGATCCTCATCCTCGACCTCACACGCGCAAATCTTCCCGTCTATCATACGGCGCCGGCCGAAGCAGCCACCTTTGTCCCGCCGCTTGCCGAAGCCATCCAGGCGCGAGAGGGAACCCTCGCCCCAGGACGGTTCCGGATCGTCTCCATTCGGGAGGATGTCCTTGCGTGGCCCAAGGATCTCATGGACCAGCTTGGCATTTATGGTGCGGCATCCATAGAGCGCCGTCAGGCACTTGACGTCGAGCACAATGCACAGTTTCATCTCGAGACTGTCTTGCCCTATCTGTCCGGTTTCAGCACTTTGTTTGCAGAAACGCTGAATCCGCGAACCGGGATTGAAGCAGCGGCGCGACTCAACGTGACCTACTACATCGGGCGCCGGTATCACCTGAACGATCCGCGGTTTGCCAAGGAACTCGTCGCTCAACTTCCTCCCTTCGATCTTACGGTGTTCAGGAATCCCGTCCCCGCCAAACCGCGCGCCTATCTGTCGCGTCGACCTGAACGCAGCGCTTCGCCGGTCAATCCGATGACGCTGTTCACAAGACCCGATTTTCTGAACGGAGACGTGGATGTGATCGAAACGACCAACTCGACCCTGCCGGGTCCCGCGCTTAATGGCTCTGCCGCGATCGAGCGCTATGCGCCCGAAGAAGTGCGGGTACGGGTGGAGACGCCCCAGTCAGCCGTCCTGATTCTGCTCGACTCGTTTGACAAGGGATGGACAGCCAGGCTCGAGAGTGACGTCGAAATCCCCATCATGCGGACCAATGCACTGGTGCGGGCGGTCGTCGTGCCAGCGGGCGTCCATACCGTCACGTTCCGGTATGAGACCCCGCTCCTACGCGTGGGCGCAGCGGCTTCCCTTGCAGGCATGCTGATCTGCCTGGTCCTGATCGTCCACGCCAGTTGGGGAAGGCGCTCGAACCTCGTTGCACCGTAACGGCCGTCGCGGTTGACACACAGCCAGCCACGCGGTATGAGGGGACCCATGTACCGCTCCCGCTTGGATGCCCTAGCCCGGCGCTCCCTCCTCCGGCGAATACGCACGATCGATTCCACGCCCGGAGCCGAAGTCGAACTGGAAGGACGACGGATCCTTCTCTTCTCCTCCAACAATTACCTGGACCTCGCAGCCCATCCGCGGGTGACCGAAGCTGCCATCAACGCCATCCGCCGCTATGGCGTCGGAGCGGGAGCCTCACGGCTGGTATCCGGGAGTCTGCGCCCCCATCGGGAGCTGGAAGAGCGCCTGGCGGCCTTCAAACATCTTGAGGCCGCTCTGGTGTTCCCAACCGGCTACCAGGCCAACCTGGGCCTGATTACCATCCTGGCGGAAGACTGCTCCGTCATCTATGCTGACCGGCTCTGCCACGCCAGCTTGATTGACGCGTGCCGCCTCTGCGACGCCCCGCTGCGGGTGTATCGCCACCGGGACCATGCGCAGCTGACGCGGCTCCTGCAACGGCAGCGGGCTCCCCGCCCCGCGTTGGTCGTCACGGACGGCGTGTTCAGCATGGACGGGGACCTGGCTCCGCTCCCCGAGCTCGACAAGGCCGCGGAGCAGGCCGGCGCCACGGTGGTCGTGGACGACGCGCACGGGACCGGCGTCATGGGCGCGACCGGTCGGGGGACAGTAGAGCACTTCGGATTGGAGGGCCGGCCGCTCGCGCAGATGGGGACCCTCAGCAAGGCGCTGGGCGGGCTCGGCGGCTTCGTGGCGGGGTCTCGAGACCTGATTGAGTACCTAGTGAACCGGGCGCGCGCCTTCATCTATACGACGGCGCTCCCGCCCGCGCTGGCCGCGGCCGCCATTGCGGCGCTCGACGTGATCGAAGACGAACCGGAGCGGCGGGAGCGGTTGTGGACCCTACGCCGTCGCCTTTACGACGGCGTCAGGCAGGCAGGCTTCGACACCCTGGACAGCCGCTCGCCGATCATTCCGCTCCTGATCGGAGACGCCAAGGCGGCACTCCGCCTCTCCGAGGCCTTGCTGTCACACGGCATCTATGCACCGGCCATCCGCCCTCCGACGGTGCCCGCCGGCACCAGTCGCATCCGCCTGAGCGTGACGGCCGGCCACACGCCAGTCCAGATTGATCACCTGCTGGAGGTCTTGCAGAAGATCTGCGCGTCGGACGACGGTTTGCGGGAGAAACTTAGAGGCGGCCCTCCAACGTCCCCTTGAGCGCATAGCTTTCCAGTTCCTCGCTCACGTAGGTCACCTCGCCGCGGGTCTCCAGCACGGGCGGAGCTTCGATCTCCTCCACGTACTTCACGAGCCCGACGCCGCGGGCGAACCAGCTCGTGATACGGTCCCGGCTCGTGATGACGCGCCGCTCCTTCGTCAGGGAGATCACGATAGTCATCGCGGCATCGATCTGGACGGCATCATCGAAGGTGCCGGCCGGCACCGTCACGGGCATGTGCGCCACGACCCGGACGTCCGCCACGACGTCCGCCCGCTCGTGTCGGCCATCGCCGTCCAGATCCACCTGCATGTCCACGGCCCGCTTCTCGAGCTGCCGGAAGATGCCGTTCATCACTAGGGGGAACGCCAGTACCCGGTACGGGACCAACTGCTGTTCAAACGGCGTGGTGGGCTGGCTACCGTAATAGGTGATCCCTGTCTTGTCCCGGCGGAAGAACCCGTCGGTCGGTCCCTTGTTCGCCTGGTTGGTTTCCCGGAAGATCTTGACGGTTTCACCCTTGATGTTGGTCGTGCCGATGGCGGACACTTCGTTCGAAAAGGTGACCTCGGCGAGCCGCTCGATCGTATCCGTGTGGGTACGGCCACGATAGCGCCAAACGCTGCCGATCTCGTCAGGAAAATACTCCTCGGTGTTTTGAATCTCCTTGAGGACAGGATTGTTGCCGGCTGCATCGAGCCCGGCCGAGGGCAGAACGCATACGGCACCGACGACCAGCCCTACAATGAAGAGGTTCTGACGCACGGGAAAATTAACCTCCTGCAGAACCGGACGGAAGGGACCGACGCGGTTTCAGGTAAATTAGCACAACCCATCCGCGCCATCAAGACGTGCAAGACATGCTATAATCCGCCAACTTCCGCGAGGTCTACGTGGAATCCAGGACATCGTCCGAGAGTCGTGTCGTGTTGGTGACCGGGGCTTCCCGGGGGCTCGGCCGCGCCATAGCGGTCGGCTTCGGCGGCATCGGCGCTCGTGTGGTCGTCAACTACCGGACGAACGCCGATGAGGCCGACCGGACGGTCAGGGCGGTCGAAGACGCGGGGGGCTCCGCGTTCGCCTACCAGGCCGACGTCCGTGACGCGAAGAACGTTGCGGCGATGGTGTCGGTCGCGGTGGATCGGTGGCACCGGCTGGACGTGCTGGTGTGCAGCGCGGCGGCCTCCGACGATAGCCTGATTCTCCGCCTCTCGGACGAAGCCTGGGACAGGGTCCTCGCCACCACCTTGACCGGCGCTTTCCTCTGTCTTAAGAGCGCGGGCGCCGTCATGCAGGCACAGGGGCACGGGGCCGTCATCCTCATCGGATCACTAGCAGGCCTCCAGGGCCATAGCGGCCAGGTGCCCTACGCAGCAGCCAAGGCCGGGCTCCTGGGACTCATGCGGACCGCGGCGCGTGAATGGGGCGCCCACGGCGTCCGGGTGAACATGGTCTTGCCCGGATGGCACGCCACGACCCTCACCGGCTTTCGCGACGACACGACGCCCCATCCGTTTAAGACGGTCTTGGGCCATGGAACGGGCATAGACGCCGTGGCGTCGTTCGTGGTGTCGCTCGCGGCCATGCCGGACGTCTCCGGCCAGGTCTTCACCCTCGACAGCCGGATCACCCCCACGTGAGCCGCTCCGTGCAGAAGCCTTGCGGCGTCTTCGTCACCGGCACCGATACCGGCGTCGGCAAGACGGTCGTCACAGCGGCGATCGCCACGGCGCTCAAAGGCCATGGCGTCGACGCCGGGATCATGAAGCCCATCGCCACGGGTGTCACCGAAAGCCAAGGCTCGCTGAGCGACCCGGCCTGGCTCCGCGCCGTGACGGGGGTGACTGATCCGCCCGACCTCATCGCCCCGTATCGGTTCGGGAGTCCCGCAGCACCTCTGGTAGCCGCGGCGCATGCCGGCCAATTGATCGAACTGTCGCGTATCCTCGATGCATTTCAGTCGCTCTGTGCCAGACATGACTGCGTCATCGTCGAAGGCGTCGGCGGCGTTCTGGTTCCGCTCACCGCGGACCTTTTCGTCACGGACATGGCGAAGCGGCTCGGTCTTCCCGCGCTCGTCGTGGCTCGGGCGACCCTGGGGAGCATCAATCACACCCTCCTGACGCTGGACTGCTTGCGGAGCCGCGGGGTGCCGGTCCTGGGCTTGGTCTTCAACCACCCGACCCCTCCGCCGGCAGAGCCGGACGTGACCGAAACCGTTCCGACCATTCTGCGACTATCGGAACTCCGCTCGCTCGGCGAATTGCCGTATTGTGCCGGGCTGCCTGCAGCCTGGTCCCAGCACCAAGCCCAGTTTGCAGGACGGCTCAACGTCGAAGGGCTGTTGGAGACACTGGGCCTGTACGGAGTTGCTTAGGCTTCCCGTTACCGAGCAGGCGGGGCCTCCGGAGGCGATCATTCGACCCAATGGAAAGATCGTGCGCAAAAGATTATTGTTGAATGTGCACGGCGGGACGGAACGAGGCATATCGAGCGCACGGCCGGCTACTGTGACTTTCTACAGGTTCTTCAGGCTCAAGGCGGTGTGAGGACACCGGAGATTCTGCTCCAGCACCGGGCGGTCTGGCAACGCAAGCCGGTCCTGCGCGCCCTGTATACGACCTGGTACGAGGAAATCGCCTCGCACCTGCAACGGGGGCGCACACTGGAGGTCGGTGGCGGCACCGGGAACCTCAAGGAGTTCGCCCCCCAGGTGGTCTGCACGGACGTGGTCGAACTGCCCTGGCTGGATCTCGTGGCTGACGCCCAGTACCTGCCCCTCGCCTCGGAGGCGCTGGCGAACATCGTCCTGTTTGATGCCTTACACCACATCGAGAACGTGCGCTTATTCTTCGATGAGGCGCTGAGGGCGCTCAGACCCAGCGGCCGCATCGTCATCATGGACCCGTACATCTCGTGGCTGTCATGGCCGGTCTACCATTTCCTTCATCCCGAGCCGGTGGATTTCACGGACGACCCGCTGCGCTCCCGGACGCCCCGCGCGGATAGGACGCCGTTTGACGCCAACCAGGCGGTGGCGACGACGCTCTTCGAACGCAACTATGACGCCTTCCGACGACAGTATCCGCAACTGACCAAGCTGGTCCACCGACGGCTGGCCTTCTTCGCGTACCCGCTGAGCGGAGGCTTTGACCGCCCCTCGCTCCTATCGCTCCCCCTGGTGCGCCCGTTGCTGGCCATGGAACGCGCACTGGG
>VBOO01000027.1:0-7165 GCA_005877505.1 Nitrospirota bacterium | reverse complement strand
GGAAAGGTCAGCAGGCCGGGGGAGCCGCTCCAGGAAGTGACCTTTCAGGGAACGATCCTGGACCTCAGTAACGGCGGGATCGGCATAGAGACGAGGGGACATTCGTTCCTGGAGATCGGCTCGCTGGTCAGGACCTGGATCCCGATGTCCTCCGTTCCAGTAAACATACCGGTGCTGGTCCGCGTGCAGTGGGTGCGAGACAAGGGCAATGGCTCGAGCCAGCTTGCCGGCCTGATGTTCGTCCTGTAAGAAACAGGCCACTCACTTAATGAGTAAGAGTGGCGCCGAATGGGACCCTGGCGGAGCGGAAGGGCCTACAGCCGAGTCCGCGGGGCTGCGACGGCGTTTCGACCCGTTGCAATCGAGCGGGTGACACCGCATGGGCGCCCGGGTTACCCGTTGTTCCGGGAATGCAACGGGTGCCCAGCGCGGGGCGTACAGCCGGGTCTGCGGGGCTTCGACGGCGAAACGCCCAGCTGTGCTGGGCTATGCGGGGGCAGGGCCCGCGTCTCATCCGACTCCTACTCTTCTTCCTCGCGCCCGATCAGCTCCTTGATCTTCGCCCCGATATCCTGGGCCGTCATGAGGGACTCGCCGACCAAGATGGCCTGGACGCCCGCCTCGACCACGCGCTTCACGTCATCCCGCGTGAAGATTCCGCTCTCGCTCACAATCACCTTGTTCCCGGGAATGCGCTTGGCCAGCCGAAGCGTCACATCAAGGGTCGTCACGAACGTGGTCAGGTCACGGTTATTGATCCCGATGATCCGGACCTCGGGAAGCCGTTCAAGCACCAGGTCCAGCTCCCCCTCATAGTGCACCTCGAGCAATACGTCCAGGCCGAACTCCTGCCGGGCCAGATGGTAGAAGTCGATGAGTTGCGCGCGGTCCAGCGCCGAGACGATCAGAAGCACGGCATCCGCGAGATGCGCCCGCGCCTCGTAGAACTGCAGCTCGTCCACCATGAACTCTTTGTTGAGCGCGGGCAGCGGCACCTTCTCACGGATCGCCCGCAGGTGGTCGAGGCTGCCCTGGAAAAATTCCTTGTCGGTCAGGACGGAGAGCGCGGTGGCCCCGTGCTCGTGATAGGTCGTGGCGACCGTGAGGGGATCGAAATCCTCGCAGAGGATCCCTTTGCTGGGCGAGGCTTTCTTGATTTCCGCGATCAGCCGCGGCGACTCCACTATCGGAATTGTCGTTGGTCGTCGCGGTCCAGCGAGCGCCTGGTAGAAGCCGATCGGCTCCGGCGCATCGCGGATCCTCGCCTTCAGATCGGCAAGGTACCGGGCTGACTTCTTCGCCTTGACCTCCCGCCTTTTGTGTTCCAGGATCCTCTCGAGCATCACAGCCGTTCTCGTTAAACGTTATTCGTTATACGTTAATCGTGTTGGGGACTTAACTCATCTGCTTCCGTTTAACGTTTAACGGATTACGATTAACGATTTGTCCATTTGATCAGGCGCTCCAGCTTGTCCATCGCCGCCCCTGACTCGATGATCGTCCGCGCCAGAGCCACGGCCTCCTGCAAGGTTGCTGCCTTCCCGCACGCGACTAACGCCGGCGCGGAGTTCATGAGGACGAGCTGCTGGCGCGGGCCCTCGCGTCCGGAGAGGACGTCCCGGATGATCCGCGCGTTCTCGTCCGAGTCCCCTCCTTCCAAATCCTTGGCGCGCACCCGCTGCAGCCCGAAGTCGCGTGGCTCGACCATGTAGCTCGTGAGCCGGCCCGCCTTACCTTCGGAGACGCGCGTCCGGTCCGCCAGCGTGATCTCGTCCATCCCGTCCATGCCGTGCACCACGTAGCAGTGCCGCCCGCCCAGCCGCATCAGCACATTCGCCAGCAGGTCCGTGAGGGCCTCATGGTACACGCCGACGATCTGGATGGAGGCCCCGGCGGGATTGGTCAGGGGCCCTAGCACATTGAAGATCGTGCGGACGCCGATCTCCTGGCGCGGACCCACGGCGTGTTTCATGGCGCCGTGAAACAGCGGCGCGAAGAGAAACCCGATGCCGATCTCGTTCACACACTCTTCGGCCCGCTCGGGCGGCAGATCGAGACACACTCCCAGGGCCTTCACCACGTCCGCGCTGCCCGAGCGGGAAGAGACCGCGCGGTTGCCGTGCTTGGCCACGGTGATCCCTGCGCCCGCCACCACGAACGCGACCGCTGTGGACACGTTGAAAGTCGCCCCCCCATCCCCACCTGTCCCGCAGGTGTCCACAACCACCGGGTCGGTCGTGCGGATGCGCACGGCCTTCGCCCGCATCGCCCGGGCGGACCCCGTGATCTCGTCCACCGTCTCGCCTTTCATGCGGAGCGCGGTGACATAGGCCGCGATCTGCGCCAGTGTGGCTTGGCCCTCCATGATTTCGTGCATGGCGGCCTCGGCCTCGGCCTCCGTCAGGTCCAGCCGGTCCACAACTTTGGCGATGGCGTCTTTGATCATAGGCACAGCACTAGAGCGACAAGAAGTTGCGGAGCAAGTCCTTGCCCGGCCTGGTCAGGATGGACTCCGGATGGAACTGCACGCCTTCAACCGGCAGGGTTCGGTGGCGTAGGCCCATGATCTCGCCGTCGGCGGTCTCGGCCGAGATCTCTAAGCAGGACGGCAGCGTTTCCCGCCTGACGATCAGGGAGTGGTAGCGCGTCGCTTCAAACGGGTTCGGCAGATCCTTGAAGATCGTCTTGCCGTCGTGCTGGATCTGGGACGTCTTTCCGTGCATCAGGCGCTCGGCGCGGACCACGTCGCCGCCGAAGGCCTCGCCGATGCTCTGGTGACCCAGGCACACGCCCAGGATCGGCACGGTCCCGGCCAGCCGCTTGATGGTCTCGATGGATACCCCCGCGTCCTTCGGCGTGCACGGCCCCGGTGAAATTACGATCCGGGACGGTTTGAGTCCGGCAAGCTCGTCCACCGTCATCATGTCGTTGCGGACGACCCGCACGTCCTCCCCGAGCTCGCCGAGGTACTGGACCAGGTTGTAGGTGAAGGAATCATAATTATCGATCACGAGTAGCATTAATACTACCGTTAATCGTTAAACGTTATTCGTTATACGTCGAAGATTCCTGGTTACCGATTAACGATTAACGTATAACGTTTAACGGGTTCTTGTTTTAATCCAGGCCGCGCTCGGCCATCTCCACGGCCCGCATCATGGCCTTGGCCTTGTTGCAGGTCTCCACGTACTCGGACTCGGGATCCGAATCCGCGACGATACCGGCGCCCGCCTGAATGAAGGCCTGGCGTCCCTTGATCACCACGGAGCGGATGTTGATGCACATGTCCATGTTGCCGGAAAACCCGAAGTATCCCACCGCGCCCGCGTACGGCCCCCGGCGCGACGGCTCCTGCTCCTCGATGATCTCCATGGCGCGGATCTTCGGCGCGCCCGACACCGTGCCTGCCGGAAAGCACGCCCGCAGCACGTCATAGGCGTCCCGCCCAGGCGCCAGCCTGCCTTCCACCTGGGAGACCAGATGCATGACGTGCGAGTACTGTTCCACAACCATGAAGTCCTTCACGCGGACGGTGCCGGGCCGCGCCACCCGCCCGACGTCGTTGCGCCCCAAGTCCACCAGCATCACGTGCTCAGCGCGCTCCTTGGCGTTGGCCAGCAACTCCTCCCGCAAAGCCCGGTCCTCCTCCTCCGTCGCCCCGCGCCGGCGAGTCCCGGCGATCGGCCGCAGCTGCACCAGGTCATCTTCGCACCGGACCAGCACCTCCGGCGACGCGCCCACCAGCTCCACCTCGGGAAACCGGAGATAGTACATGTATGGAGAGGGGTTGATGACCCGCAGGGCCCGGTAGATGTCAAACGGACGGGCCCGAATCGACGCCTGCCACCGTTGCGAGAGCACGCCCTGAAAGATATCGCCGGCCTTGATGTACTCCTTCGTCTGCATCACCATCTTCTCGAAGTCCGCCTTGCTCATGTTGGAGGTGAAGGCCAGCGGCCGCCTGGGAGCAGGCTTGCGTGGATCCGGCCGGCGGCCCGTACGCAGCCGCGCGACCATCCCGTCGATCCGCCGGACCGCATCGGTGTAAGCCCGTTTGTAGTCCCGCTCCTCGACGTGCGCGTTGGCCACGACCCGTATCGTCTGCGCCACATTGTCGAAGACCAACAGCGTGTCCGTGAACAGGAAGCACATCAGGGGCAGCCCCAGCACGTCTCTCCGAAGTGACGGGAGCCGCTCAAACTGGCGGACGACGTCGTAGCTCAGATACCCCACCGCCCCTCCGTAGAACCGGGGCAGCCCGGGCACGTCAACCGGCCTGTACTCCGACATGAGGTCGCAGAGGCAGGCCAGCACGTCGGTCTTTACTGGAATCCGGCGATGGCGGCGGCCGGCTGACAGCACCACTTCGCGGTCGCTGCCGTGCAACAGCATCGGCGAGCCGCTGCCCAAAAACGAGTAGCGCGCCCACTTCTCGCCACCTTCGACGCTCTCCAGCAGATAGCTGCACGCGCCGCGGTCGATCTTGGCGAGCGCCGAGACCGGCGTCTCGAAGTCAGCGAGGACCTCGCGGGTCACCGGAATCAGGTTCCCCTGTGTGGCCAGTACGCAGAACTCTTTGAAATCAGGGACGTAGCCGCCTGATTGCATGCGGCCACGGTAACACAGGCTTCCTTGGCGAGTCCACCTCTCCCCTACCGTTCGTAGAAATCCTTTTCCGGAGTGTCATCGAAATCATCCGCTTCACGCCCGCCGGGGCCTTCGCCTTCCAGACGCTCCTCCAGATCGGCCACGCGGTTCCACACCGCTTCGACCTTCTCATCCAGCCGCGCCAGGCGGTCAGCCACCACCTTGTCCTGATCGCGCTTCGCCGCGCCCCCGTCGTGGCCGCCACCCGGGCGCTGGCTGAGCGCCGCCTTGATCGCCTCCACCTCGCTGGCGAGACGTTTGACTTCCGCAGCGAAGTCGGGCGACCCGCCGGCATGGACAGGTTCCTTGGAAGTCTTTCCTTCTTTGGGAGCGCCCTTCACGGCTTTGTGCTTCCCCTTGGCAGGCATCGCTCTTCTTCCTCCCCTGTCACAGCGATACGCAGGCTACGGTGTCAACCACCCGAGGTCGGCAAAACTGACGTACTCATGGTCCCCGATAATAACGTGGTCAAGAACTCGAATGCCAATGATCTCCCCGGCCGAGACGAGGCGGTGGGTCAATGCCCGGTCTTCCGGACTCGCCTCCGGATCTCCGCTCGGGTGATTGTGCACAAAAATCACGGCCGCGGCTGATTCCCTGATGGCCGGGACGAAGGCTTCCCGCGGATGGACGATACTCAGCGTCAAGCTCCCCTCCGAGACCGTCACGTCCCGAATGATAGCGTTCTTACCGTCCAGCAAGACCGCCTTGAAGACCTCCCGACGAAGGTTCCGCATGAGAGGACGGTAGTGACGGAACACATCTTGGCTCGACGTTACCCGCTGCCCCGTGGATAGCGGAGCGGCCATGGCCCGCTTCCCGATCTCCAGCGCCGCCTTGATGAGGGCGGCCTTGGCCGGCCCGATCCCGGGCACGGCGCAGAGTTCCCGAGCGCTCAACCGACTGACACCTGGCAAACCGTCGTGTCGCTCCAGCAGGGCGACGCCGGCATCCAGCGCCGTCCAGCCCTTGCACCCACTTGTTATCAGAATGGCAAGGAGCTGGCCATCCGTCAAGGTCTCCGGGCCGTACCGAAGGAGCCGCTCGCGGGGCCGCTCGTCCGGAGGCCAGGTTTCGATTCCCATCGCTTTCCCCATGTCATCATGCCCCTACCCATCTGTACACCCCCACACACACCCGCTGGACATTTTTGACACAGGGAAGGTCCGTTAGGTTAAACCGGTAGGACCATCAACGTTCATAAGTCTATGAAATCTCGAAAGCCACATTTTGGGCACCTACCTTGCTTTCCTCCACGGCAACGGGGTTCCGACCCCCACAGGAGGACAGAACGATGCAATGCAGGAAATGCAAAGGTCTCATGGTCAGGGAACGGTTTTCCGACTATTTCCTGATCGTCTATGCCTGGAAGTGCATCAACTGCGGGGCGATCGTGGACGCCACCATCACCCATAATCAGAAACGGCGGCCTGCGCCTGCGGAAGACTCACGCGAGACCGTCTCCCGGTAACCCGCCGATCGTTTTTCCGCCATCGTCCACGTCCACCTAGGGGAGGCCTTCCCTCCTGTGCCCATCGCCTTCCCTTAGCGCGATGCTCTCCGTGTTGTCAAGCCGCCTGCCCGGTTGTGCAAACCACGGCGGACCGTGTTAGACTTCCAGCTACCATGCGCATCATCGGCGGCACATCACGCGGGCGTCGTTTGTCCGGGCCCAGAGGCGCCGCAATCCGTCCCACGGCGGACCAGGTGAAAGAGGCCCTCTTCAATATCCTGGCGGACCGGATCGTCGGCGCACGCTTCCTCGATCTCTTCGCGGGAACCGGCAACATCGGCCTTGAGGCGCTGAGCCGCGGAGCCACGCAGGCGACGTTCGTGGAGTCCAACCCGACCGCACGCCGCCTGTTGGAGGCCAACGTCCGTCAGTGCGGCTTCGAGCGGGTGGCGGAAGTGCGTCCTGTGCCAGTGTCCCGCTTCCTGAAGCACGCGCGCGGGCCGGCCTACGACATCGTCTTTCTCGACCCGCCCTACCAGTCACAGCATGTGCAACGGGTCTTACCATCATTGGGAGGCGACGCGATCGTCCACCCTCACGGCGTGGTGGTCGTCGAGCACTTCCATAAAACCCGCCTGGGCGATCACATCGGACCGCTCACGCTCGTGAAAACGCGCCGCTACGGGGACACCTGTCTATCGGTGTACCAGCGCGATCGGGCCGAGGCGTGGGCATGAGGATCGGCGTCTATCCAGGCACGTTCGACCCGATCACCAACGGGCACGTGGACCTCATCAACCGGGGCCTGCGCCTGTTCGATAAGATCTACGTGGGTGTGGCCGCGAACCCACAGAAGCATCCGGTGCTAGCCCTGGACGAGCGGGTGGAGCTGGTGCGCCTCGCCATTAAGGAGATTCCCGGGGTCGAAGTGGCGCCGTTCCGCGGGCTCCTGGTGGATTTCGCCCGCCAGCGGGGGGCCCACGCGGTGATCCGGGGCCTCCGTGCCGTGTCGGACTTCGAGTTCGAGCTGCAGATGGCGCTCATGAACCGGAACTTGGACCAGAG
>VBOO01000255.1 GCA_005877505.1 Nitrospirota bacterium | reverse complement strand
GAAGGGACCGGCGGCATGTACACGAAGGTTCTCGCGGCGAAGAAGGCCGCGACGTATGGCATCGCCACGGCCATCGTCAGCGGGGAGCAGCCAGCCCACTTGACGGCGCTGTTCCACGGACATCCGGTCGGGACCCTCTTCCTGCCGAAGAGCCAGAAGCTCACGAGCCGGAAGCACTGGATCGGCTACACGGTGAAGGCCAAGGGCCGCCTCACGCTGGACGACGGCGCCGTCGAGGCCCTCACGCGCAAGGGCAGGAGCCTGCTCCCTTCCGGCATCACAGCGGTGCACGGGGACTTCGACAGCGGCGACGCCGTCGCCTGCGTGGATAAGTCCGGCCGTGAGTTCGCGAAAGGGCTGGTGAACTACTCCTCCGTGGCCATCGCCAAGATCAAGGGATTGAAGACATCCGAGATCCAGCAGAAATTGGGGTACAAGGACTACGACGAAGTCATCCACCGGGACAATCTAGTGATCTTATGAACCTGACGGAGTACGTCGTCCAGAAAGCTTCACAGGCCAAGGCTGCCGCAAGGCAGCTCGCGATCCTGGCCCCGACCGTGAAAAACACGGCGCTCCTCGCCATGGCCGACGCCTTGGAAGCCCGCGAGGCGGAACTGCTGGAGGCCAACAAGAAGGACCTCGCCGCCGCGAGCGGGCTCTCCAAGGCGGCGACTGACCGGCTCACGCTCAACACGAAACGCATCAAGGAGATGGCCGTGGGCCTGCGCGAAGTGGCGGCGCTGCCCGACCCCGTCGGCGAAGTGACGAAGATGTGGCGGCGGCCCAACGGGATGCAGGTGGGCAAGATGCGCGTCCCGATCGGAGTCATCGGCATCATCTATGAGGCGCGCCCCAACGTCACCGCCGATGCTGCGTCGCTGTGCCTCAAATCCGGCAACGCGGTGGTGCTCCGCGGCGGCTCGGAGGCCGTCCAGTCCAACGCCGCGATCGTGAAGGTGTTGAGTGAGGCCGGTGAGAAGCTGGGCATCCCGGCCGGCGCCATCACATTCATCGACAATCCCGACCGCCAGGTCTCCACCCTGCTGCTCAAGCAGGACAGGTTGATCGACCTCATCATCCCACGCGGCGGCGAAGGCCTCATGCAGTTCATCATGAAGGAGTCCACGATCCCGGTGATCAAGCACGACAAGGGCGTGTGCCACACCTACGTGGACGACAAGGCCGACCTCGCCATGGCGGAAGCCATCTGCTTCAACGCGAAGGTGCAGCGGCCGGGGACCTGCAACGCGATGGAGACGCTCCTCGTGAACCAGGCCGTCGCACCGACGTTCCTGCCGCCGCTCATCCAGCGCTATCAGGAGGCCGGCGTGGAGGTCCGCGGCTGCCCGCGGACCGTGAAGCTCGCGCCGGGCGTCAAGCCCGCCGCGGACTCCGACTGGGGCACGGAGTTCTTGGACCTCATCCTGGCCGTCCGCATCGTGGAGGACATGGACCAGGCCATGGACCACATCGCCCGCTACGGCTCGCAGCACTCCGAGGCGATCGTGACGCAGGACCACGGACGGGCCATGCGCTTTCTGAACGACGTGGACGCCGCCGCGGTCTTCGTCAACGCCTCGACGCGCCTCCATGACGGCCACCAGTTCGGCCTGGGGGCCGAGATCGGCATCAGCACGACCCGCATCCACGCGCGCGGCGCGATGGGCCTGGAGGAACTTACCAGCACCAAGTTCATCGTGCTCGGCACCGGCCAGCTCCGGGAATGAAGCTCGGGCTGTACGGCGGCGCGTTCAATCCCATCCATCGGTGCCATCTGCTCGTCGCCGAAGCCGCGCGCACGCGGCTCGGGCTTGACGCCGTCCTCTTCATTCCGACCGGCGGCCCGCCCCATAAGCCGCCGTCTGACTTCATTCCGGCGAAGCACCGGCTGGAGATGGTACGTCTCGCCATTGCGCCGTACCCCTACTTCCAGCTCTCGGACATCGAGACGAGGCGCGAAGCGAAATCCTACACGATCGACACTGTCCTGACCCTGAAGGAAACCTACCCGGCCGACACCCATCTGGTCTTCATCATCGGCCTGGACGCCTTTCTCGAATTGCCAAGCTGGCGGCAGCCGGAACGCCTGCTGGAAAATTGCGATTTCGCCCTGGTCTCACGAGCTGGCTTTCAGTTTAAGTCCTTGGAAAATCTTCCGATTCTTGGCATCTCTGACACGGAGACGCTGGCCCGTTTGGATGCCGGCCAGCTTGAGAAATATGCGTTCCGGCTCAAGACCGGACAGTCACTCTGGGCGCTGGCGATCCCTCCCTGCAACGTGTCGTCACAGGAGATCAGGAAGCGACTTAAGGCAAGGCAGAGCATCGAAAATCTCTTGCCGACAGCCGTCGAGTCTTATATACTGCAATATCATTCTGGGGCAGGAGGGTTACCGCAATAATCCGCGGGTCACGAGTAAAAGTCCGGTTGGCTGCCTTGGCGGCCGAAGAGAAAAAAGCCTCTGAGATCGTGATCTTAGACGTCGCCCATAAGTCTTGGGTAACGGATTATTTCCTCATTTGCTCAGCCGAATCCGAGCGCCAAGTCGTCGCCGTAAAGGACCATATCGAGAAGGCCCTGGGCGAAAAGGGATATCGCCTCTACGGCCTCGAAGGCCTTGAGACCGGCGTGTGGGTCCTGATGGACTACGACGATGTCGTCGTACACATCTTCACGCGCGGGATGCGCGAGCATTACGGGCTGGAACGGCTCTGGGCCGACGCAAAGCGACTGCCGCTGCCGAAGGCGGCCGTACCGGCCAGCCATCCCAAGGTACGGGTGAGCAGGGAGCGAACCGCCAGGCAACGGGGATAACCGATGCGCTTCTTCCTATGGGTGTTCACGCTGATCGCCGCGATCGTGGCAGCCGTCTACTTCGGCGACCTCAACCCCGACCCCATCACGCTCCGGCTGTCGCAGGAAACATCGACCGATGTCACGCCGATCTACCTCGTGCTCTTCTGCGTCGCAGGGGGCGCGCTGGCAGTCGTCTTGCTGTTCGGTGTGCGCGAGGTCCGCGCCCTCATCATCAACTGGCGGTCCACCCAGCGCCGCAAGCGCGACGAGAAGCTCCAGAGCTACTACAACAGCAGCGTGCTGGCCTCACTCTCCCATCGGACCAGCGAGGCGATCTCCCAGTTGCAGAAAGTGCTGGCGCTGGACCCCACGAACACCCGTGCCCTGCTCTCTCTGGGGAACATCTTCCGCCGGGAGAAGCACTACAACGAGGCGATTCGACTGCACCGGAGGGCCCGGTCTCTCGAAGAAGGCAATTTGGAGATTCTCTTCTCACTGGCCCGCGACCTCGAAGACGCCAAGCGCTACGACGAGGCGATCCAGGTGCTGGAGGACGTGCTCAAACTCGACAGCACCAACCCGACCGCCCTCTACCGCATCCGGGACATCCACATCCGCAATGGCAGGTGGAAGGCGGCCCATGCGGTCCAGGAACGACTCCTAAAGACCGGCCTGTCCGAGCACGAAGTCCGCGCCGAGACCCAGGTCATGACTGGACTGAAATATGAGGTTGGGCGACAGCACTTGGAACGCGGCGATCTCGACCTTGCCAGGCGCTACTTCAGGGAGGCCATAAAGCTGGACAAAGGGTTCGTGCCCGCGCGGATCGGCTTCGGCGAGCTGCTCATTCGGGAAGGCAAGCTGAAGCACGCGGCGGAGTCTTGGGAGAAGTCGTACGTCAAGAGCGGCAATCCGCTCTTCCTGCAGCGACTGGAGGATCTCTACCTCGAGATGGGCGAACCAGGCGAGATGCTCCGCATCTATCAGGTCGCTTTAAGCCGCAACGACCAAAACCCGCTTCTCAAGCTGGCCCTCGGGAAGCTTTACTACCGGCTGGAGATGATCGACGACGCCTTCGATCTGCTCTCGACGCTGGAGGGTCTCCAGGATCCCACCGGAGCCCTGCACAAGATCTTGGCCTGCCTCTACATCCGTAAGGGGGACACGGAATCGGCGCTGATGATCCTCCAGGAAGTCCTCAACCGGCCACGGCCCGTCTCGGCCCCATTCGGCTGCACCTCCTGTCGCTACGAAGCGTGGGAGTGGAGCGGGCGCTGCCAAGCCTGCGGACGCTGGAACACACTAGCCCACGTGCTCCCTTCGTTCGGAAGCGAGGACCAACTTCGGGAGACCCTGCGAGTGCCCGTCCACCCCCAACCCTATCCGGGCGTCGCCTCGCCGTTCGAGCCTGTCTAGACGCGGGCTGGCCTTTTTCTTCCAAATTCAGCCACAATGGCGGACCTCATGACCACGAGCGTGAAACCTGTCGCACTGATCATATTGGATGGCTGGGGTGTGAGCCAGCAGACGAAGGCCAACGCCGTGGCTCTCGCACGGCTGCCGTTCTATGACTCGCTGCTACGGGCTTGCTCGTGCACCATGCTGTCGGCGTCTGGCGAGGACACAGGGTTGCCGGACAACCAAATGGGGAACTCCGAGGTCGGCCACATGAACCTCGGCGCAGGGCGCATCGTGTACCAGGACTTCACCCGGATCAATCGGGCGATCAGGGACGGCTCCTTCATGACGAACCCAGTGCTCGCGAAGGTCCTGCACAAGGTCCGCTCGACCGGCGGCCGCCTGCACTTGCTGGGTCTCCTGTCGGACGGCGGAGTGCACAGCCACATCTCCCACCTGGAGGCCATCTTAACGATGGTGCAAAAGGAGGGCCGCCCGCCGGTGTTCGTGCACGCGTTCCTGGACGGGCGGGACACGCCCCCGCACAACGGCCTCGGCTACGTCAAAACCATCGAGGCGCGGATGCGCACGCTGGGCGTCGGGACGATCGCCACCGTGATGGGGCGGTACTATGCCATGGACCGGGACCAGCGGTGGGACCGAGTGGCCAAGGCGTATGCCGCCCTCGTGGAGGGGCACGGCGTGCACCGGCGCTCGGCCGGGGAGGCCGTCACGGCGAGCTATGCGGCCAACGTCACCGACGAGTTCGTGGTCCCCGCTGTCATCGTGGACCAGCACGACCATCCGATCGGGAGCATTGACGACGACGACGGGATCTTCTTCTACAACTTCCGTGCGGACCGGGCCCGCGAGCTGACACGCGCGCTCACCGAGCCGACTTTTGCGGCTTTCCCGCGGACAGTTGTGCCGAAGCTGGCCGCCTTCGCGACGATGACCTCGTACGACGAAACGTTTCCCCATCCGGTGGTCTTCCCGCCGTTCCGCCTGACGCGCATCCTGCCGGAGCTCGTCAGCGAGCGGGGCCTCAGACAGCTCCGCATCGCCGAGACCGAGAAGTACGCCCACGTCACGTATTTCTTCAACGGCGGCGACGAGAAGACCTATCCGGGCGAGGACCGCGTGCTGATCCCCTCTCCCCGCGACGTCGCGACCTACGACCTCAAGCCGCAGATGTCCGCGCGAGAGGTCGCCGCCGAGGCCGTGCGGCGCATCGAGTCCCGCCAGTACCACCTGATCGTGCTGAACTTCGCGAACCCGGACATGGTGGGCCACACCGGCAACCTGAACGCCGCGATCCAGGCGGCCGAGGTCATTGACGAGTGCCTGAACACGGTCGTCTCCGCCATGCGGCGGATTGGCGGGGCCGTGGTCCTGACCGCCGATCACGGAAACCTGGAGCAGATGGTGGACCATGAGACCGGCCAGCCCCACACGGCGCACACCCTGAACCCGGTGCCGTGCATCATTGTGGACGACCGGCCGCACTCTTTGCGCGCCTCCGGCGTCCTTGCCGACATCGCCCCGACAATCTTAATGTTGATGGGGATCCCACAACCGCCCGAAATGACCGGCGTGTCTCTCATCAAGGAGTGACGACGATGGACGACCGCGACTCTCCGCATGGCGCGTTCCGCGCTTGGGCCGACAAGGCGATCGCCGGCGAGGTGTTGACCCGCGAGGAAGCGCGGGCGGTATTGCAGACGCCGGACGACCGCGTGCTGGAATTGCTCGACGCCGCCTTCCGCGTCCGCCAACGGTATTTCGGCCGCAAGGTCCGGCTCCAGATGCTCCAGAACGCCAAGAGCGGCGCCTGTCAGGAAGATTGTGGCTACTGCTCGCAGTCGGCCGTGTCCACGGCGGACATCCGGAAGTACGGGCTGCTCAAGAAGTCCCAGATGGTGGAAGGGGCGCGGAGGGCGGCGGCGTCCAAGGCCATTCGCTACTGCATCGTCATCAGCGGGCGCGGTCCGCTCGACCGCGAGCTCGCCGAGATCAGCGAGGCCGTGCGGGAGATCAAGAGCACGGTGCCGGTCCAGGTCTGCTGCTCGCTGGGCCTGCTGACGGAAAACGACGCGCGACGGTTAAAGGCAGCCGGCGTGGACCGGATCAACCACAACTTGAACGCATCGGAGCGGTTCCACCCGCAGATGGTCACGACCCACACCTATCAGGACCGCCTCACAACGATCCGCAATGCCCGGGCTGCCGGCCTGGAGATCTGCTCGGGCGGCATCGCGGGCATGGGTGAGACGGATGAGGATCTGATCGACCTGGCGTTTGCGCTGCGCGAGATGCAGCCCAATTCGATCCCCATGAACTTCCTGCATCCGGTTCACGGCACGCCGATGCAGAATGAGAACAACCTGACCCCCCAGCGCTGCCTGAAGATCCTGTGTCTCTTCCGCTTCCTGCACCCGCGGACGGAGCTCCGGGTCGCGGGCGGACGCGAATTCAACCTGCGCTCCCTGCAGGCGCTGGCGCTCTACCCTGCCGACTCGCTGTTCGTCGGCGGCTACCTCACGACGCCGGGCATGCCCGCGCCCGAGGCCTGGAAGATGATCGAGGACCTGGGCTTCGAAGTGGATACTGTCGGCGTGCCAGTCGCCTAAAACGCGGGTCCTGTCGGCGAACACCCTGACGTGCTCAGATCCTTTCGCCGTCGCAGCCCCGCAGACTCGGCTGTAGGCTCTTCCGCTTCGCCCGGGGCCCGTTCGCCGCCACCCGCTCAAGTCTCACAACAACTACTCGCCCGCCGTGGTGTAAGGGGACTGGCTATTCGTACTGCAGGCTCTCCGCGACGGAGAGGCGGGCCGCCCGCCGGGCCGGCCAGGACCCCGCGAGCACGGTCGCGAGCAGCGCCAGCGCCACCGCCATCAGCAGGACACCCGGCGCCGGATGGAACACGATCGTCCAGCCGAACGACTGCTTGTTGATGACCTCGATCAGCAGGATGGAGAGCACCAGGCCTGCCATGGTCCCCAGGACCGTCCCCGCCAGCCCCAACAATCCGGACTCCCACAGGATGAGCCGGCCGACCTGGGCCGGCGTCCCTCCGATAGCGCGCAACACCGCGAGCTGGCGCTGACGCTCCAGGAGGCCCGCCAGCAACGTATTGGCGATTCCCAGGAGCGCGACGGTCACCGCGATGACCTCCAACGCATACGTGATGGCGAAGGTCTGGTCGAAGATCCGCAGCACGTCGCGCTTCAGTTCGCCGTTCGTCAGGATCATCACCGGCGGATTGCCCTGGAGCCGCTCCAGGACGGCGCGGCGGACCACTTCCGTATCGGCGCCGGGCGTCAGGTACAGAGGCACGACTGTCGCGTTGCGATCGCCCCAGTGTCGCGCGTAGAGGGAGCGGTCCAGAACAATCTTGCCGCCATCCGTCGAGTAGTCATAGAACACCCCCGCGATGGGCAACTCGACCGGCCCGCGCGGGGTCGGCAGCGCGATGCGGTCGCCCCGCCGCAGCGCGACCTGCCGGGCGAAGGTCTCCGACACAATCACCTGCTCGCCGTGGACCGCCTCGGTCAGGACCGTCGTGGAGTCCCCTTCCAAGAAGAGATACCGGCTGTGCCGCGCGTGTATCAGGAGATCCCGGGCGACCACCCTCACTGGCCGGTCGCGGTAGTCCATGTGGACATCGCGATAGCTGTCCGCCGCCATGACCCCGGGAAGTGCTTGCAGTCGCTGATGCACGGACTCCGGCAAGGCCCATTCCGGGCCGTCGCCCAGCCACGTCGGTGGCGCCACAATCAGGTCCGCCTTCACAGTCTGATCCAGCCACAGGTCCACCGTCTGGCGGAAGCTGTGGATCATCACGCTGACGCCGATCATCAAGGCCAACCCGACCATCAGCGCCGAGACGGCGACGGCGTTCCGCACGGGCGCGCGTTCCAGCTCGGCGGCCGCCAAGCGCGGCAGACAGCCCGCCTGCCGCGACAGCACCAGCCGCAGACAGGGCGCAATCGACCGGATTACCACGGGGCTCAACCACGCAAAGCCCAGCACGACGAAAAACACCGCGACGTATCCAAATAGCGGCACGCCCTGCACGGGGTCCTGGAAGGCAGCGAGTCCGGCCAACAGAAAAGCGGCCGCTGCGCGCGTGAGGGCGGTTGCCACACGCATCGTCCCGACCAATTCATACCCGACCGGAGCGAGGGCCTTGGTCGGTTCCACCGACACCGCTTCCCGGATCGGGCCCAGCGCGCCCACCACCGCCACGACAAGCCCGATCAACAGTCCTTGCACCAAGACCTCGGATGACACCCACGTCAGGCGGGGAGGAACCAGCGAGTGGTAATAGAGACTGCCCACGGTCGCCGCGAGCGTCTGCAGGACGCTGTTCGAGAGCGCAACGCCGAACCCAATGCCCACCACGCCACCCATGATGCCGACCAGCACGACCTCGGCCAGCAAGAGCCAGGCGATGCCGGCGGAGGACAGGCCCAGCGAGCGCAGGATCCCAATCTCCTGGCGGCGGCGGACCACTGCGAAGGAGACCGTGTTGTAGACGAGGAAGAGCCCGACCAGCAGGGCCACCACGCTGAGAATGCTCACGTTCAGGCGGAACGCGCGGGTCATCC
>VBOO01000241.1 GCA_005877505.1 Nitrospirota bacterium | reverse complement strand
GCAGCGCGATCGCGGAGATGCCGCCGATGGCGATCGCGTAGGAGACCTTGAATTCGCTGTATCGCAGGTTCCCGCCGCCAGCCCGGATGATGTAAGCGAAGTTCTCCGGGATCCGCAGATGCTTGCGGTTGTCCATGCACATGCCGATCAGCAGCTCGGCCTTGTCATGGACGCCGTGCGGTCGATTCAGGTTCCTGGTAGGCGAGCAGGGTCTCAATCGGCGTCTTCCGGAACGCCGGCAGGATGTCGGACTCGCTCTTGACCGCGACTAACCGCTCCATGGATTCCCCCGGCTATGTCTTCAGCTTCTCGGCGAACAGCTTGCGGAACTTGGCCACCTTGGGATTGACCACGGCCATGCAGTAGCCCTGCGTCGGGTTGCGGGCGAAGTATTCCTGGTGGTAGTCCTCGGCGACGTAGAAGGTCGTGGCAGGCACGACCTCGGTGACGATGGGATCGTCGAAGACCTTGTCCTTCGTGAGGGCGGCGATCACGTCCTCGGCGACCACCTTCTGCTCCGGCGAGTGGTAGAAGATCGCCGACCGGTACTGGGTGCCGACGTCGTGGCCCTGACGGTTGAGCGTGGTCGGATCGTGGATCGCGAAGAAGACTTCGAGCAGCTCGCGGCAGGAGACCACCTTGGAATCGAACGTGATCTGCACCGCCTCGGCGTGGCCGGTGCGGCCCGTGCAGACCGCCTCATAAGTCGGGTTGGGAGTCTTCCCGCCGATGTAGCCGGACTCGACCGACTCGACGCCCTTCATCCGGTCGTAGACCGCCTCCAGGCACCAGAAGCAGCCCCCGGCCAGCGTGGCTATCTCTTTCATAGAAGTCTCCCCTCGTACTCTCGGCTCGCGGCTGTTATAGCACCGACGAGGGTCGCGCTGCTAGGGTCAATGAAGAGTTGGCGGCGGCGGAAGTGATCAGCGGGAGATGGTCTACAGGGCGTGCACTCTCAGCCTGGCACCTTTGCTACTTTGTGAGCCTTCGGAAAGGCCGGAGAGTGGGCTTCGATCCTTTTCATGGCTTTGCGGTCATAGACCTTTTCACCGCAGGCCGGGCACTCATGGTATTCAAGTGCAGGCACTTTGTAAGTCAGGCCGCGATATTCGCCGGTCCAAGTCCGTCGGACTCTCTTAATCTTCCTGCTGCCACAAGTAGGACAGGTTGTAATTTTCACCGAAGGTCTCACCTGCACTTAAAGCGATCTCTTCGCCGAAATGAAGAAATAGTAGATTTCCATGCCTGCTTCTTTCACCAGCTTACCCTTCGTGTAGATGGGAAGTCCAGTTAGGTTCGTGCTTTCAATCATGTATAGACGCTCTCTGGTACCTCGCCGAGTTGGGCTGGTAGAACGGACCGTCTTATAAATCGTCGTGGCATTCAGGAGGGACTCTGCAATGTCCAGTTCGGTCAGACGATCTGCCTCCATCTCTGTGCGTGCCTTTTCGCTGAATGCGTAACGGCCCTTGAGAACCGCACGTTTAATGCGGACAAGAATCTCTCGCACGAGGAGCGCCCAGGGTTGTCTCACTTGTCAGCAGGTGAGACACTCGAAGGTAGGGATTCGTCTAAAGGCGAGGCGGAAGAAAAGGAGTCCGGCTACGTTTCTGATCTGAAGGGTTGACCGGGGCGGCGGAAGCGATCAGCGGGAGTGGTTAGACTGCGCCTCAGCGAGAAGCCAAATTAGGTCCTGCGCTTTCTGAGCATACTGAGCGGCCTCATCCGCCGAGATAGGTCTCGTCTTTCGGTGAGCAGTTTCATTGCGCAATCGGCGGAGAGCAGTGATTTGATCAACCACTTCCTGCCCTACATGGAGGTCATCCGCTAGCACACTCATCCATGATTTACGCCCTGATCTGCGAATGCTGCAGTACTCATCGATGGCCCCTTCAAGGCGACGCCACCATTCGAGGATAAGAGCATGTGGGTTATTTACCGCCAAGACACTCACCATCTCCTCAAAAGTTCTAAACTCGACTACTCTCTGCATGTAACCCTCCCCGCACCCGTTTGCATCATTTGAATTTATCGAGTCTGACCCCACTTTTTCTCTCCCTTTTTCTCTCACTGAAGCGTTGACCGGGGCGGCGGATGAGATTAGCGGGCCGAAATATCTGACAGCGGGTAGCGACGGGCGGGACCCCGGCGGAGCAGAAGATACCGACTCGTAGGGGCACGGCGCGCCGTGCCCCTACACGGCAACAGATCGGACCCGCTCCGAAGAGGGCGTACGGCTGTACGCCCCTACAAGGAAAGGACCGTCAGGATTCCGGTCTTACTTCGATGTTCAGGAGCTTGATCTTGCGGTGGAGGTGGCTGCGCTCGACCTTGAGGTCGTCCGCCGTCTTCGAGACATTCCACCCGTGCTCGCGCAGCTTGCGCCCGATGTACTCCCGCTCGAACGCCGCCCGCGCGTCCCTCAGCGACGCATAGTCGAATGCGGACGGTATTTGGGGGGGATGGATCTCGCCGAACTGGCGCACGAGCGGTGCCACATCGGTCGCCTGGATGACCGGCCCACGCGCCATGATCACCACCCGCTCGACCAGGTTCCGCAACTCCCGCACGTTCCCCGGCCAGTCGTGCCGCTGAAGCACCTCCAGGGCCTCCTGTGAGAACTCGCGCGGCCGGAGACCCTGCTCCTCCATGTTGACCTGCATGAAGTGCTTCACCAGTGCGGGTATGTCCTCCCGACGCTCGCGCAGCGGCGGCACGTCGATCTGCAGCACTGCGAGCCGGAAGTAGAGGTCCTCGCGGAACGTCCCCTTGCGGATCGCCTCCATGAGGTTCTTGTTGGACGCCGCGATGACCCGCACGTCCACCTTGATCGGCCTTGTCCCGCCGACCCGCTGGAAGCGCTGTTCCTGCAGGACCCTGAGCACCTTGGCCTGCGTGGCGAGGCTCATATCCCCGACTTCATCCAGGAACAGGGTTCCGTTGTCGGCCAGCTCGAACTGGCCACGCTTCGTCGCGGTGGCGCCGGTGAAGGCGCCCTTCTCGTGCCCAAACAGCTCGCTCTCGATCAAGGTCTCAGGGATGGCCGCGCAATTGACCTCGATGAACGGCCGATCGACGCGCGGGCTCTCGAAGTGAATGCCGCGCGCGACGAGCTCCTTGCCGGTCCCGTTCTCTCCAGAGATCAGCACGCGGCTCGGTGCCGGCGCGGACGTGGCGATCTGGCGCCGCAGCTCCTGCATGACTTCGCTCTCGCCTACCAGCTTGAACCGCCGGACAGTTCGTTCCTTGAGATCACGGTTCTCCAGCTCTAGCCGGCGCTCGTGCAGGGCGTGGCGCACCAGGAGCGTGACTTTTTCCAGAGAAAGCGGCTTTTCGATGTAGTCATAGGCGCCAAGCTTGATCGCCTTGACCGCCGATTCGATGGAGCCGTGGCCG
>VBOO01000026.1 GCA_005877505.1 Nitrospirota bacterium | reverse complement strand
AGACCACGGCCAGCAGCACGACAAACCGGCTGTTCCAGAGGAATTTTTCGAAACCCTGCTCAAGGGCTTTTGTCACGCGATCTTTCACCATACCCGCCCTCAGTTCATTGCCATTACCGTCATGGCCTCAGCAGGCGCTCGGCTGTCCTCAGCACCACGCGGCGGGGCACGAATTTCTGTATCCGATTCAGCAGGCGGTTACGCCATCCGGTTACGACGAACGACTGCCCGCGCTCCAAGGCTGCGAGCGACTCGTCCACCACTTCATCCGCCGTTTGCTGGTCGCCTGGCGCCCAATAGTATTTGATGCCGGCTGTCGCATGAAAGTCGGTGGCGGTCCGGCCTGGGCAGCAGGTCTGGATCACCACCCCGTGTTTTCGCGCCTCCACGTCCAGGCCGTCCCCCAAGCTCACCATGAAGGCCTTTGTTGCGGCATACAGGGTGAGATAGGGCAGCGGCAGCAAACCGGCGACGGACGCGACGTTGATGACGGCGCCCTTGCGGCGCTCACGCATCTCCGGGAGGAACAGGCGGACCAGCTTGGTGACCGTGAGCAGATGCAGAACAAGCATCTCCTGAATGCGCGGCAACGGCATGTCCCCAAATTCCCCGTACAGGCCGAACCCGGCGTTGTTGACCAGGAGATCTACGGGATCCGTGCGGCGTCGGCGCACGTCGGCGTACAAGCGCTCAGCTCCGTCCACCTGGGCTAAATCGAGGACGATCTCCTCGACCGCTACGCCGTGCGCCGCCCGTATCTCGCCCGCAACGCGGGCGAGCCGCTCGGCGTCACGCGCCACCACGTGCAGCGCATAGCCCCGTGCGGCAAGCCGGCGCGCGTAACTCTCCCCGATCCCGCGCGAAGCTCCGGTGATCAGCGCAAGCATGGCAAGGGACTATAGCAAAGGTTCACGGGGCGCACAACGCAGAGACGAAGCTGGACAAACACTGCGCGTGTGGTTACTCTGTCACCCATGAGCGTCAAATATAGAGATTACTACGAGGTCTTGGGCGTTCCGCGCGATGCCACCGCGAAGACGATCCGGGACGCCTATCGCAAGCTCGCGCGCCAGTACCACCCCGATTTGCAAGACACGCCGGCGAAGAAAAAGGTGGCCGAGGAGAAATTCAAAGAGATCAACGAGGCCCACGAGGTGCTCGGCGATCCGGAAAAACGTAAGAAGTACGACCACCTCGGTTCCCGCTGGAAGGACGGCATGGATTTCACACCGCCGCCCGGCAGCGGCGGGTACACGGAAGGATGGACCTGGACAGGCAGCGAGGGTTTCAGCGGCGGCTTCAGCGATTTCTTTGAGTCCCTGTTCGGAGGCCGCGGCGGTCCGTTCTCCAGGGGGCAGACGCCCTGGGACTGGGACCAGCAGGATGAACAGGCCGGCGGCAGGGGGCGCGGCGCCGACCTGGAAGCGGAACTGGAACTCTCCCTGGAGGAGCTCGCCCAGGGGGGCACCAGGCGTGTTGCCCTCACGGCTAGGGATGCGTCAGGTCGCCTCCGACCCAAGCAGCTTGACGTCTCCTTGCCGAAGGGGGTGCGCCCGGGTGACCGCGTCCGGCTCAAGGGCCAAGGCTCCACGAACGGGCGGGCGGCTCGCCCCGGCGATCTCTACCTAAAGATCCGTCTCCGGCCTCACCCCTACTTCTCGCTCCTTCCGGACGCGCCTGACGATCTGCTGCTCGACCTTCCGCTCCTCCCCTGGGAGGCCGTCCTGGGCGCTGAAGTCATGGTGCCCACTCTGGATGGCCCTGTCTCGATGCGCATCCCGCCAGAGAGCCAAGCAGGCCAGCGCCTGCGCCTGCGCGGCAAGGGGCTCCCCCGTCGCGACGGCACCCGCGGCGATCAGTACGTGCGATTTTACCTGGTCTCCCCGAAAGCCGTCGGCGCTCGCGAGCGTGAGCTGTACAAGGAACTTGCCAAGTTGTCCACAGAAGACCCGCGCCGCGCGTTCAGCAAGGCCAAAGCGGCTGGCCGCTGATGGACGCGCTGCTGACGTTCTTCGTCACCGCGTTCGTGTCCCTCTTCGTCACGCTGGACGCCGTGGGCAACGTCCCCATCTTCCTGTCAATCACCCCGCACAACTCGGAGGCCGAGCGGGCGGCGATGGTCACGCGCGCCGCCTTGGCTGTCTTCGCCGTGCTGGCGCTCTTCGCCGCCTGCGGCAACTTCATCTTTAAGTTCTTCGGCGTCACCATCGAGGCGTTTCGCATCGTGGCGGGACTTCTTCTGCTGAAGATCGCCTTCGATATGATGGAGGCCAAACCGGCGCGGGTCCGCCACACGCCTGAAGAAGACGCCGAGGGGGCCCAGCGCGAGGATATCGCCATCATCCCGCTGGCCATCCCTCTGTTGAGCGGCCCCGGCTCGATTTCCAACGTGATCGCGCTCACCGGCCAGGTGACAAAATCCCCGAAGGTCCTACCGGCGTTCGCGCTTTTGCTGCTGGCCATCGCTCTGAACGCCCTGATCGCCTACATCGTGCTTCGTAGCGCGACCGCCGTCTCCCGCCTGCTGAAAGAGAGCGGGATGCGCATATTCACGCGCGTCATGGGCTTGATCCTGGCGGCGATCGCCGTCCAGTTCGTCCTCGCCGGCATCAAGGAAGCCTTCCACCTGACGGCTTGATAGCTGCCCAAGAAGCCGCTAGGATACGCGGCCATGTCCTCGCTCGGCCCACCCACAGGAATGCGCGACTGGCTCCCGCAAGACGCACTGCTCCGCCATCGCCTGATGGAGAGCATCAGTTCGGTCTACCGGCTCTACGGGTACCTTCCTATCGACACCCCGGCCATGGAAGACCTCGCGGTGCTGTTGGGCAAGGGCGGCGGCGAGAATGAGAAGCTTCTCTTCAAGGTGCTCAAGCGCGGCGAGAAATTAGACGAGGCGCGAAAATCAGGCGGCGATCTCACGGACTATGGCCTGCGGTTTGATCTCACCGTGCCGCTCGCCCGCTTCGTAGCGACCCACCAAGGAAAGATTCCCAAGGTGTTCCGGCGCTACCATATCGGGCCGGTCTGGCGGGCAGACCGCCCGCAAAAGGGCCGCTTCCGCGAATTCTACCAATGCGACATGGACGTGGTGGGCGGCGCTTCTTCAGCCTACGAGGTGGAAATCATCACGGCGACGGAACGTGTTCTTGGAAAGCTCCAAGGGGAATTTCAATTAGGCCGGTACTGGCTTCGAATCAGCGATAAGCGCCTGTTGCCGCTTTTGCTGCGGGGGTTCGGCGTGGCTGAGTCACAGGCACTCCCGATCGCCCTGCTCCTGGATAAGCTCGACAAGATCCCGCTCGCCCAGTTTGACTCCGAGCTGACGGACATCCTCCAAAAAGAATCGGATGCGTGGCATACGATCAGAGGGCTCGTCCTGAAAGCGAGCCGTGCGGCGGACCACGATGTTCTGCTTCGGACGACTACGGAGCAATACGAAGACCAGTTCGCGAAAGTGAACAGCCAGAAGATCCGGGAGGAAGTTGACGAAGTGTTGGCAAATCTTCGCTCGATCATGCAGGCGGTCCGTGAGATCAATCCAAAGTCCTGTCTCATCTTTCATCCCATCATGGTCCGTGGCATGGACTACTACACAGGCCCTGTCTATGAAGCGGTCGTCGAAGGCTTTCCGTCGGCCATCCTCGGAGGCGGTCGCTACGACAACCTGATCGGCCAGTTCGCCGGGACGAAAATTCCGGCCGTGGGCTGCTCGATCGGGTTTGAGCGGATCCTTTCTCTGTTGCAGGAACGCGAGGCAGACGGCGCGATCAGTTCAGTCCCTCGCGCCCTCCTTATCTGCGACAATGACGATCCGGCCCTTCTCCAACAACACGCGGAGCAACTTCGTAACGAGGGTCTCTGTGTGGAAACCTACCTCGATCCTGACGATGTGGGGAAGCAGTTCAAGTACGCGGAAGCGGTGGGCATCACCTGGGCGATCAAGCGCTTTGACGCGGCCTCCTCATCCATTACGGTCCGGTATCTCCCGGAGCGGAGGGATTTCACGCTGCCCCTGCCTCAGTTTAAGGCCCGCCTTTGTGGTAAGAATTAAGGGTAATGTCCTACGCTTAGTTTTGGGTTAAACATTTCCGCCTGACGCGTATTTTTGCCGTTGACTCGTGGCGGCCCATTATGGTACATATTACAACGTGCGTTGTGTCGTAGAATCCCTTTTTATTCTGCTGAGTTACGAGCCTCTCCATCCTGTGAATTCGTGATGAAAAAAAGAGCCTTAGGTATTCTGCTATCCACAGGGCCGGATCACCCAGACCTCGCTACTGCTATCGGCCTCTCCGATGCTGCGCTGCAAGCAGGCGCTGACGTCTACCTGTACCTCATCGATGAGGGAGTCTTGGCTGTAGAGGACCCCCGCTTTCAACGCCTCCGCGATTCCGGTTTGAAATTATTTGCCTGTGCCTATGGCGCTCAACGCCTTCGCGTCGCGACGAAAGACGATAAGGCCACCTATTGCGGCTTGGTTGTTCTTTCCAACATCGTTTCCGCTTGCGACCGGTTTCTTGCTCTGAACTGAGTGTGCGGGATGAGCCATCCTTCTCCGAAAACACTCGTTGTAATCCAGACAGACCCGACCAAGAGTCATCGCGCAGTCGAAGCTCTTCGCATTGCCTTGGGCTTAGGCTCTCACAACGAAGGACAAGACATCAGTATTGTCTTATGTGGCCGTGCTCCTCATCTCTTGGCCGACGATACTGACGCTATTGTGGATGGGGACATCTTAGAAAAGCACCTCCCTGTCTTCCTTGAGTGGGGAACTCCCTTCTTCATCGCAACTGATGCGGATTTGCCGCATCACTTTCTCGCTGACATCGTGACGAAGCCGATCACGCCGGCAGAAATTGGCGCAGCCCTGGACGCAGCAGACCGTGTCCTCGTCTTTCCCTAGGCATGCGGACATGACCCTCCATCTGCTCACAGGTGCTCCTCACCCACTTGCGCTCCACGTGCTTGGCTCTCAGTCTCCCAGTGGCCCGGCCCCCCGCGTCGTTCTCCTGTCGCCAGGGAGCACCGCACCGGAGTTACCTCAGTGTGCGGTCTACCGTCTCACGGAGAATCCTTCGGCGCAGGAGGAAAACGGGCTCACGTATCCGCAACTCGTAGACCTGATCTTCACGGCAGACCGGGTGATCGTATGGTAAGTGGATGTGTTCTCCTCTTTCGATATGGCTTTAGAAAACAGGAGGAGGAGGAATGAGTAAGCGTAATCGTTGTGTATCGTGGGGATAGAAATATTTTTTCAGCACCGCTCAACGAAATGGGCTCTCTGTGTGTCTGAAGACAGTGGGGATAAGTCGGTATGGGCACTGGGGATACGCTGATCGTGTGGTCGGAAGACAGCGCTCACATCCAGACATGCGCGGGATAGTCACAGGGGCACAGGTGCAGCGTGCCCACAGGAGGGGAAGGAACAGTGGAGTTCTTCAGAGTTAAGGGAATAGCGTGGATATAGCCGCTGTTTGGGAAACGAGCGTTGGCCGGCTTCGAGCACAAGTGTCGAAGGAAATCTTCGACACCTGGTTCCAAGGCCTATCCCTGGGAGAGCTCAACGAGACTGAGGCAAGGCTCAAGGTTCCCAATAGTTTTTATCGAGACTGGCTACGGGAGCATTACCAAAGCCTCGTAGAGGATATTTTACGAGATGCGACGGGGCATCACAACCTGCGAGTGGGCTTTGTCGTCACGGAAGCGGAACCACAAGAGAAAGACACGCCACGGGAAGGTCCAGAGCGGCCGGTGGTCGTGGCAGGAACGCGCGGAAGAAGAGCGGGCCAGATAAACACGCGGTACGCATTTGAAAATTTCGTTGCCTCTCCCAATAACCAACTGGCCCGGGCTGCGAGCATGAAGGTCGCGGAGTCCCCGGCTGCCGCTTACAACCCATTGCTGATCTACGGAGGCGTGGGGCTTGGGAAGACACACCTCATGCACGCAATTGGCAATTACATTCTCGAGCACACGGATCTCCGGATCGCGTACGTGACGTCCGAGCAGTTTACCAATGAGGTCATCAATGGCATCCGGTACGACAAGATGATCGATGTGCGCCGGCGGTACCGCAACATCGACATGCTGCTGGTGGACGACATCCAGTTCATCGCCGGCAAGCAGGCAACCCAGGAAGAGTTCTTCCACACCTTCAACAGTCTCTTCGAGGCTCGCAAGCAAATCGTCCTCTCAAGCGATCGATTTCCCAAGGATATCTCCGAGATGGAGGAGCGGTTGCGATCCCGTCTCGACTGGGGCCTCGTGGCGGACATCCAGCCCTATCCCCTGGAGGCCCGGATCGCCATCCTCCGAGACAAGGCCGACCGCCAGGGCATCGCTGTCCCGGACGAGGTCACGTTGTTCGTGGCCACCAATATCAAGGCGAACATCCGGGAGCTGGAGGGCTCGCTCATCAGGCTCGGGGCCTATGCGTCGCTGACGGGCCAGGCCCTCACGCTGGAGATGGCGCAAAACGTGCTCAAAGAGCTGGTCAGCGAGAAGAAGCGAGTGATCACGCTTGACGCGGTGCAGGAGGCCGTCGCGGCGAAATTCCACGTCAAGCTGGCGGACATGAAATCCAAGCGGCGCACGAAGGTGCTCGTCTACCCTCGCCAGATCGCGATGTACCTGTGCCGGGAGATCACGCAGCAGTCTTATCCCGAAATCGCGCGGCACTTCGGGGGCAAGGACCACACCACCGTCATGCACGCGTGCAAGCAGGTCGAGAAAGGGAAACAGAGCGATGCCGGCCTGGTCGGAATACTCGAGGAGTTGAAGCGCCAGATCACCGGTGCATGAGCCCAGAAGGAGGCAGACCGATGAAGATCAAGATTGCCAGGGACGAGCTGCTGACCGGGCTACAGCGCGTCCAGGGGATAGTGGAGAAGCGCAACACCATGCCGGTGCTTTCCAACATCTTGCTGGAGACGAAGCAGGATGGGGTCGAACTGGTCGCGACGGATCTGGAGATCGGCATCCGGGGCCACTACAAAGCCGAGGTCCTCAAGGCCGGGAGCGTCACCCTCTCCGCCCGCAAGCTCTACGAGATCCTCAAGGAGGTGGTAGACGGCGAGGTGACGTTCACGACTCAGGAGAACAACTGGGTCCAGATTCAAGCCGGCCGGAGCCAGTTCAAGATCGTCGGGATGGCGGCCTCGGAGTTTCCGGCGCTGCCCACGATCGAGCGAGAAGGACGCGCGGCCATTCCCGGGGGCGGGCTTGCGTCGCTGCTCCGCAAGACCCTCTTCGCGGTCGGCGACAACGATGCGCGGTATATCCTCAATGGCCTGTTGATCACGCTGCACTCCTCTGACAAGAAGATCTCGATGAAACTGGTCGGCACCGACGGTCATCGCCTGGCGATCGCAGAAAGCGAACTGGGGAACGGAGGGACGGACCTGCCCAAAGAGGTCAAGGCCATCATTCCGCGCAAGGCGGCTCAGGAGATGCGGCGGCTGCTCGAGGAAGAGGAGGGCGAGCCGCTGCTGGGATTCACCAAGAATCTGGTCACCTTCCAGAAGAGCGGGCTGTTCTTGACCTCGCGGGTCATGGAGGGGACCTACCCCAACTACCAGCAGGTCATCCCGAAGGAGAGCACGAAGAAGGCGGTGATCGAGCGGGCTGCGATGGAGGGTGCGCTTCGGCGGGTCGCGGTGCTCTCAAAAGACAAGACGAACGCGGTCAAGCTGATGCTCCAGGCTGGCGCACTCACCCTGCACACGAGTAACCCGGACCTTGGCGAGGCCACCGAAGAAGTGCCCGCGCAGTACCGCGGGGAAAGTCTGACGACCGGCTTCAACGCTCGCTATATCCTCGATGCGCTCGCGGTGATGGACGGCGAGTCAGTCATCATGGAGATCAACGGTCCCTTGAGTCCCTGTCTGATGAAATCGGACGGCGACCCGGGCTTTCTGTGCGTCGTCATGCCGATGAAGATCTGATGAAGATCTGATGAAAGACGGGAGAGGGCCTAGAGCAGGAGGATAATGGCCACGGACGAGACCAAGATCGAGAACGGCCCGCGCGACTCCTACGGCGCCGAGCAGATCAAGGTGCTGGAGGGCCTCGATGCCGTCCGCAAGCGTCCCGCCATGTACATCGGGAGCACCGGCCCAGAGGGCCTGCACCACCTCGTGTACGAAGTGGTGGACAACAGCGTCGACGAGCACATGGCCGGGTTCGGCGAGACGATCGAGGTGGCGATCCACATCGACGGCAGCGTCACGGTGGTGGACAACGGTCGGGGCATCCCGACGGGCATGCACCCCACGCAGAAGAAGTCCGCCGCCGAGGTCGCCCTCACCATGCTCCATGCCGGGGGGAAGTTCGAACAGGGCGCCTACACCGTGTCGGGCGGTCTTCATGGCGTGGGCATCTCGGTCGTGAACGCGCTCTCCGAGTGGCTGGAGATGGAGATCTGGCAGGATGGCCAAGTCTTCGAGCAGCGCTACGAGCGCGGCAAACCCACCGCCCCCTTGAAAGTCACCGGCAAGACCAAGCGGCGCGGCACAAAGATCACGTTCAAGGCGGACCCCGAGGTCTTTGAGACCACGGAGTTCAGCTTCGACATCCTGGCCCAACGCCTGCGCGAGCTGGCCTTCCTGAACAAGGGCCTGGAGATCTCGCTCAAGGACGAGCGCAAGGAGCCGGCCAAGGAGCAGGTCTTCCGCTACAAGGGGGGGATCGTGTCGTTCGTCGACCACCTCAACGAGGCGAAGACCCCGCTGCACAAGCCCATCTACATCAACGTCGAGAAGAGCGACTTGAACCTAGAGGTCGCCCTCCAGTACAACGACGGCTATGCGGAGAATATTTTCTCGTTCGCCAACAACATCAACACACGCGAGGGCGGCACCCACCTGGTCGGCTTCAAGGCGGCGCTCACCCGCACGATCAACACCTACGCGAACGCGAACGACCTGCTGAAGAAAGACGCGGAGTCGCTGACCGGGGACGACGTCCGCGAGGGGCTCACCGCCGTCATCAGCGTCAAGCTCCGTAACCCCCAGTTCGAAGGCCAGACCAAGGCCAAACTGGGCAACAGCGACGTGAAAGGGATCGTCGAGGCGGCCGTCAACGAGGCCCTTGGGGCGTACTTCGAAGAAAACCCTCCGATCGCACGCCGGATCATCGGCAAGGCCGTCGACGCCGCGCGGGCGCGCGACGCAGCCCGCAAGGCGAAGGAGTTGATCCGCCGCAAGAGCGCCCTGGACAGCGGCTCGTTGCCCGGCAAGCTCGCCGACTGCTCCGAGAAGGACCCGGCCCACAGCGAGCTGTTCATCGTAGAAGGCGACTCGGCCGGCGGCTCCGCCAAGCAGGGCCGCGACCGGCGCTTCCAGGCCATCCTGCCGCTCAAGGGCAAGATCCTCAACGTGGAGAAGGCCCGGTTTGACAAGATGCTCTCCAACGAAGAGATCCGAGTGTTGATCATGGCGCTCGGCACCGGCATTGGGCGCCAACGGGAAGACGGCGACTCCGGCAAGGACGACAAAGAAGCCTTCGATATCGCCCGCGCCCGCTACCACAAGATTATCCTGATGACCGACGCTGACGTGGACGGGAGCCACATCCGGACGCTGCTGCTGACGTTCTTCTTCCGCCAGATGACCGAGCTCCTCGATCGCGGGTACATCTACATCGCGCAGCCGCCGCTCTTCAAAGTCAAGAAGGGCAAGACTGAGAAGTATCTCAAGGATGAGAACGCCCTCAACGAGTACTTGGCGGACCTGGCGGTCGAGGAAGTGGAGGTCTACGTCGAGAGTGGGGAGGCCTTCGTGACCGGCCGGCGCCTGCTGCCGATCCTCAAAAAGCTCATCGCCTTCGAAGGGCTCTTGGCCCGTTTCGGGAAGAAGCAGCACGAGGCGAGCCTCCTGCGCGCCTTCGTGGACGAGCCGGGATTGGACCGCGACCTCCTCAAGAACGCGGCGGCGCTGAAGAAAGTCGTGGCCAAAGCGATGAAGGCGATGACGGCCGCCTACCCCAAGGCGCAGATCGCGCTCGACATCGCCGAAGACGAGGAGCACGAGTCCAACAAGGTCCTCTGCCAGATCCAGGCGAACGGGATGGCGCACACCATGGAGATCACCCATGAGTTGGTCGGGTCGGCCAACTTCCGGGAGCTGCAGAAGCTTGCCCCGTCGGCCATCGGGCTGGGGCGGCCCCCGTACAGGCTCAAGGCGAAGGGAGAGGAGAAGGAGTGCCCCGGGACGGCCGCATTGGTCCACACGATCCTGGAGATCGGCAAGCAAGGGATCGGGCTGCAGCGGTACAAGGGTCTTGGCGAAATGAATCCCGAGCAGCTCTGGGAGACCACGATGAA
>VBOO01000249.1 GCA_005877505.1 Nitrospirota bacterium | reverse complement strand
GTCATGGTGCCGGGCGGCCGGACTCCCGTCTTGGTCAGTCGCGGGACCGTCGCCCGCATGAAAAAGGGCGCGGTCATCGTGGATGTAGCGGTGGACCAGGGCGGGTGCGTGGAGACGACCCGTCCCACGTCCCACTCGGACCCGGTCTACGTCGTGGACGGTGTGCTCCATTATGCCGTGCCGAACATCCCGGGGATTGTGCCGCATACGTCAACTTTGGCCTTGACCAACGCGTCGCTTCCCTTTATTCTGCGTGTGGCCGAACTGGGACCGGAGCAGGCGGTCCGGACCGATCCGGTCCTCGCGAAGGGCCTCAACCTCGCCGACGGTCGCGTCAAGTACCGTGGAGGCGTTCGGCATGCCGTTCACTCCCTGAATCGGGGCGTAGCGCAGCCTGGTAGCGCACTGCGTTCGGGACGCAGGTGTCGGAGGTTCAAATCCTCTCGCCCCGACCATTTCTCGCCGGAGTGGACGTTAACCGTTAAACGTTATTCGTGAGACGAGTCCGCCCGATTAACGATTAACGTATAACGTTGAATCCCATGACTGCTCCTCAGCCTCCCGACCTCGTCGCCGCCGAGATCGTGGTCTCCGGTGATGTCCAGGGAGTCGGGTATCGCGCGTTCACGCAACGGGCCGCGAAGGACCTGGGTCTGTCCGGCTGGGTGCGCAATCTCTATGATGGACGAGTCCAGGTCGAGGTCGAGGGGCCGCGCATGAAGGTCGAAGAACTCCTGGCGCGGCTTCGCCGCGGGCCGTCGCTCTCGGCGGTGACGGACGTGTCGGTAACCTGGAAAACGCCGACCGGGAGCGTCCAAGGCTTCACAATTCTGCTGTGAAGGGGAGCGGTCAAAAGTTTATAGAAGTCTGATTGACACGCCTTCCTCGGTGCCCCTATACTCACCCGTTTATGAATTACAAAAAGCTCATTCGTGAGGTTCCGAATTTCCCCAAACCCGGGATCCTGTTCTATGACATCACGACGCTGCTCAAGGATCGCGGGGCGTTCCGCAGCATCATCGGAGACCTCACCGCGCTCTACCGGAACCGCAACGTGGCCAAGGTCGTCGGCATCGAGTCGCGCGGGTTTATCCTGGGCGCTCCGCTGGCGCTTCAACTCAACGCCGGCTTCGTGCCGGTCCGGAGACCCGGCAAGCTGCCGGCCGACATCTTCGAGGTCAAGTATAATCTGGAGTATGGGTCCAACTCGCTGGCGGTGCACCGGGACGCGATTGCGATGGGCGAGCGGGTGCTTATCGTGGACGACCTGCTCGCGACCGGCGGAACGGCCGCCGCGACGGTCAACCTGGTGCGCCAACTCGGCGGGGAGATCGTCGGGCTGGCCTTTCTGGTGGAGTTGTGCTCGCTCAAAGGGCGCGAACAACTCGAAGGCTGCGAGGTCCAGGCCCTGATCCAGTACTGAGCGCCATGGTGATCCACCGTATCTCGTCGGGCGGCGTTGTCTTCCGACCAGCCGGCGCGGGCTACGAGGTGGCCTTGATCCGGGTGGCGCGCGCCGACGGGGGCGCGTGGGCCTTGCCGAAGGGCTGGGTTGAGAAAGGGGAGGATCTCGAGCAGACGGCCGTCCGGGAGGTCCGCGAGGAGACCGGGCTCGACGCCAAGGTGCTTCGGAAACTGGGCGAGGTGACCTATGAGTTCTACTCCAAGACCGATCGCAGCCGTATCTCCAAGACCGTGCACCTGTTTCTGATGGAGTACGTTGGCGGGACCACGTCCGAGCATGATGACGAGGTGGAGGAAGTGCGCTGGTTTCCGCTCGAGGACGCGCTCCGGACGCTGACGTACAAGAACGAGCGCGAGATGGTGGAGAAAGCCAGGAGTCTGATTCAGGCAGGAGGACAGCCCGCATGACCGCGAAGTCCAAGCCGCGCCAGGCAGTGAAGGCGGCGGCGAAGACGGTGGAGAAGGCGAAGGCCAAGGCGAAGGCCAAAACGCCCGCGCCCAAGGCGGCAGAGTCGCCTTCGACCACGAAGACGGCAGGCTCGGGCCAGCGCAAGGAGGCGCTCCGCATGATGCTGCTGGAGCGCCGTCAGGAAGTGATGAAAGAGATCGATGGGCTCATTGGTCATCGGATGTCCGACGAGATCCAGCGGCGGGTCGACTCGGCCCCCGACGTGGGCGATCAGGCGCTTCTCGACACGGAACGGGTCCGGGACATCTCCATCATGGAGCTGCGCAACAAGATGCGGCAGCAGATCGACGAGGCGCTGGCGAAGCTCGAAGAAGGCACGTACGGCCGCTGCGCCGATTGCGGGGCGGAGATCACCGAGAAGCGGCTGCGCGCGGTCCCGTTTGCCCGGCGGTGCGTGTCGTGCCAGGAGAAGCAGGAGATGCTCGAGAAGATCGAAATGGAGGAAGAGCAGGAACTATAACACAATGCAATACCGTCTCCTCGCGATCGCCGCGGTCTGGGTCGCGGCGTCTTCGGCCTGGGCCCTCACCAGCGAAGAGGAGAACAACGTCGCGATCTACCGCCGGCTGAACGCTGGCGTCGTCAACATCACCAACCGGGCTATCGCCTACGACTTCTTCTTCAACCCGATCCCAAGCGATTCGTCAGGGTCCGGCTTCATCCTCGACACCCGAGGGCACATCCTGACCAACCACCATGTTGTGGAGGGAGCCCAGCGGCTGGAAGTGAGTCTGGCCGACGGCAGCAAATGGGCCGCGAAGCTGGTCGGCGCCGATCCTCAGACCGACATGGCGGTGTTGCAGATCAAGGCCCAACCCGACGCGTTAACAGTCCTGCCGCTCGGCGATTCCTCCGCGCTGCAGGTTGGACAAAAGGTCTTGGCGATCGGCAATCCCTTCGGGCTGGAGCATAGTCTCTCGGCCGGGATCATCAGCTCGCTGCGCAAGGTGGTGAAGACCGGCGCAACGGAGATCGAGGACGTCATCCAGACCGACGCGGCCATCAATCCCGGCAACTCCGGAGGCCCGCTGCTGGATTCCGAAGGCCGCGTGGTCGGCATCAACACCGCGATCTTCACCCCGTCGGGTGGCAATATCGGCATCGGGTTCGCCATCCCGATCAACACCGCCAAGCGGGTGGTGGCGGACATCCTCGCCCGGGGCTACGTCGCGTATGCCTATCTGGGCGCCGAGACGCAGACGCTGACGCCGGTCGTGGCCCGCGCCCTGGAGCTTCCCGTCGAGCGCGGCGCCATCGTCGTCCGTGTTGCGAAGGGGAGCCCGGCCGCCAGGGCCGGGCTGCATGGAGGGACACGGCAGGTGGTCATCGGCAACGCGATCGTGATCATCGGCGGCGATGTCGTGACGGCTGCGGACGGCCAGGCGATCACGAACTCGGAGGACCTGCGGCGGCTGATCCGCAAGCACCAGCCCGGCGACCGGATGAAACTGGGGGTCCTCCGCATGAACCAGCAAGGCGAGTTGACGCGAGCCGACGTGGAGGTCAAGCTCGGTGAGCTCCCCCGCTAACGGTCTGATGCGGGTCATCCTGAGCCTGGTTCGATGAACTCACCACAGGCTTCGATAAGCCAGCCGTTCGTCCTGAGCGTGTCGAAGGAAACGGCTGGCCTCAGGAC
>VBOO01000025.1 GCA_005877505.1 Nitrospirota bacterium | reverse complement strand
CACGCCCATGGCTACGCTGAAGAGGGCGAAGAGCGGAAAGGCAGCCAGGTCCACCTCGCCTTCTTGAATGCCGTAGAAGTCGCGCAGGTCTCGTACCTGCGCGGCGAACATCCCGTGCTCGTACACGACGCCCTTTGGGGCGCCTGTGCTGCCGGAGGTGAACAGGATTGCGGCTGTGTCATTCGCCCTTGTCGGTGCACAGGGAAACTCGCGCCACGGGGCTTCTCGGATTCGGGCCAGAGTGGAGCCGCCCCAGAACCAGCGCCGCCCCACTGTGATCGCCGTCTTCACGCTATGGAACGCGCGCGGGGACAAGAGGCGGGCCGCGTGCGCGACAGGGACCGCGATGAAAGCTTGGGGTTCGGCTTCTGCGATGCAGCCCAGGAGGTTTGCCTTGCCCATGCCGGGATCGATCAGCACCGGCACCGCCCCCAGCTTGAAGAGGGCGAAGGTCAGGCTGAAGAACTCCCCCCCCGGGTTCACCATCAACAATGTGCGAGTGCCGCGTCCGACGCCCAGACGGCTCAGCCCCCAGGCGTAGCGATCGCATTCCTCGTTGAGTTGCCGGAACGTCAGGTGAGCGCCGACCTGGGGGTGGATGACCGCAGGCCGGTCGGGGCGTCGTTCCGCCATGAGGGGGAGGTGGGCGGCGATGTTGACGAGCCCGGGCTCCGTGAGTGTAGCAGGGTGTGAGGCCATGATTGTCATGCAGTTCTCGCGGGAGGGGGCCCATCACCCGTTGCATTTGACGGAGCAACGGGTACCCGCGCCCCTCCCGCACCCACCGGATGGTCGGCAAGGAATTCGCGCACCCAGGGGATGATGCGTTCGTGCACGTCCTCCACCACGTAGTGGCCGGCGTCCGGCACCAGACGCACCTCCGCCTTCGGAAACCGCGTCTGCCACTCTTTCAGGAAGTCGGTGGTGAAGCACCAGTCCTGCGCGCCCCAGATGATCAGCATCGGATAGTCCGTGAAGAGCGCCAGCCTCCTGCCGATCTCCTCCACCAACCGGTAGGTGGGGTGCGACGGGCGCGTGGGGATGTCCTGCACGAAGCGCAGGATCCCAACCCGATTCGCGTAGCTGTCGTAGGGGGCCAGATAGCCAGCCTTCACGGCCGGGGTCATGCGCTCGCGTTTGGCGCAGGCCATCATCGGGGCCAAGCCGGCGAAGGCGTTCAGCCCGCGGACCACCACCGCGCCGAAGCCGGGAAGTTTGCAGACGTTGATCCGGAACGGAATCCGGGACGCGGGAAACGCCGCGGTGTTAAAGACGACGAACCGTTTGACCCGTTCCGGATGGCGCAGGGCGTAGCCCATGCCGATGGGCCCGCCCCAATCGTGCAGGAACAATGTGAGACGCTCCAGCTTGAGCGCGTCCAGGAGGGCATCCAGATTGTTGATGTGTTGCGCGAGGGTGTACGCGTACGCTTGGGGCTTGTCGGATAGCCCGCAACCCATGTGGTCTGGCGCGACGACCCGGTGCGTGGGGCTGAACGCGCCGATCAGGGCGCGGTAGTAGAAGGACCAGGTCGGGTTGCCATGGAGCATGACGAGCGGGTCGCCGGACCCTTCATCGACATAGTGGTATTTCCAGCCTGAGAGCGCCAGGTAATGGGAGCGAAACGGGTAGAGGTCCTGGAAGGCCAGCACGCGCCTTACCAGACGACGCCCAGCATCATGCAGTTCAGGCCGCTGCCGATGCCCAGCAAGGCCAGCTTCTCCGCGCGCTTGACATTCCCCGCTTCGATGCTGAGCGCCATCGTGATCGGCAAGGACGCGGAGCCCATGTTGCCGAGAAACTCGACGGTCGGGTAGTCGATCGCGGGGTCGAGGTGCAAGGTCTCGAAGAGCAGGCGGCGGTGCGCGACGCCCACCTGGTGGCAGAAGGTCTTGGTCACGTCGGCGTCGGTCCAGCCCAGCTCCTGCTTGAAATCCGCCCACGTCCGACCGGCCAGCGCGCACCCCCGGTGCAGGAGCTCTTCGGACTGGGTGGACATTTCCGGCTGGCTGCCGGAGTCCAGGCCCGTATCCGCGCTGCCGCGGCACAGGTAGTTCTGCTCCGAGTCGGTTCGCACGATGCCGCCGGCGAGCCGATGGCCGTTCCTGGACGCGGAGGCGTGCGTCATGACGATGGCCGCCGCGCCTGAGCCGATGGTCAGGGACGCGAAGGCGTCCTTGAATTTCTTGCGGGTCACGGTGGGGTCCGCGAGCAACTGCCGGATGGTCGTCTCGACCAACGGCTTGCCGTTCTCTCCGGCGACGAGGAGCCCGCGCGTGATCTGTCCCAGTTCGATCATGTTGGCCAGCACCGCCATGCCGTTGAGCATCCCCAGGCAGGCATTGGAGATGTCGAAAAGCGCGGCCTTGGACGAAATTTTCAGCTTCTCGTGGACCACTGAAGCGGTCGCGGGCTCGAGGAAGTCCCGCGAAACGGAGCAGTTGAGAATGCACTCGATCTCATGGCCGCGGACCCCGGCCTGGTCCAGCGCCTTGCGCCCCGCCAGCGCGGCCGCATCGCTGGGGTTCACACCGTCATCCCAAAACCGCCGCTCGCGGATGCCGCTCATCATTTCCAGCCGCCCGTAGGGAAGCTGCAGGCGGTCGTACAGCGGCGAGAGGCGCGCCTCGATTTCGGCGGAGGTGACCACGTGCTTGGGCAGCTCGTACCCGATGGATTCGATGCAAACGGTGGCGTAGCGCATGGCTGGGTGGTCCAGGGGTATGGTAGAGAAGCCTGCAGAAAGGGTCAAGCTACCTCGCGGCGAGGACTGTGAGGCCAGTGATGACCTGGAAGTGCTTTTTGTTGCGTGTCACCAGAGGCAGGTTCTTGACGAGGGCGGTGGCAGCTATGAGGGCATCCTCTTTTTCGAGTGACGGATAACGGTCCCGAAGTTCCGAGTACCGGACGGTGATGGACTCGGTCAGCCTGACAAGACGGTATCGGCTTAGCTCGGCGTGGATTTCCTGCCGTTCGGCCTCGCGGAGTCCCGGCTTGGACAACAGTTCCTTTTGCGTGACGATGGAATAGTACACAGTGAAGCGCGCGGGATCGAAAAGAGAGCTGAAACTTCCGGAATTGAGATAGTCGATGAAGACGTCCGTATCTACGAGGACCGAGACTTTTGCCATGCCTCTATCTCGGCCAGGAATTCCTTGTCAGGCTGCTTGCGAGACTCTTTTCGGAGGGCCGTGAGATACTCCAGGCTGTCCTTGACGTCGGTATGGCCATAGGGGTTGAATCGCTCTCGGACGATCTCTTCCAGTAGTGTGACCGGATACACCCCCTTGCGACGAGCGGCTTTGACCACGAGTGACTTCAGCCTCGGGTCAAATGACAATGTCCACTTCTCCTTCTTAAGAGCCGTTTTGGCCATGCGATGAACTCCTTTGTAATATACGTATATTAGACGTGTAGGAGTGTGTGTGTCAAGGATGTTCAAGGGAGGAACCCGGATCTACGGCGTGGACTTCAGCGGCGCGGCGGGTGTCAGCGTGCCGTAATCGCGAGGGAGGCGGGAAGCCGGGTCCGGTTATCTTTTCTAGCCAGCTTGAGCTGCTCCCAGGTCAGGCCATTCGCGTCCGTGAGGTCGGCGCCCAGGAGGTCTGCTGAGTCAAGGTGAGCGCCACCGAGAAACGCCCCCTGAAGATTTGCGTTTCGAAGTCTTGCCCCGTTGAAGCCTGTATTTAACAGGAAGGCTCCTTGCATCCTCGCTTCTACGAGGTTCGCGTGCTCCAGGTGAGCGGCTCTGAGGATCGCCCCCTCCAAGCCGATCCCAGCCAAGTTGGCTTCTTCCAAACGAGCCTCGCTGAGGATGGCCCCTGCCAGCTTTGCCCCGGCTAAATGAGCCCGGCGCAAATCCGTCCCCCGTAAATCGAGCCGTTGACTCTCTCCGTCCTGGTAGGTGTGCCGACGTCTTCCAATGACATCGAGCGCGGCTTGAAGATCGGGCGCGAGGCGCGGGGGCGGCTCCTTCGGCGGTTGGTTCTTCGTCAGCGAAGCGCGTTCTCGCACGAAGGCGGTGAGGATCTCCATAATCGATCCGTACTCACTTTCAGAAGTCCTGGCGAGCCCCTCGAGGGCATAGATGCCACCAAGCCGCACCTCGAGGTTCCGGTCTCTGAGCTGATCCACCGCCTGGGTCAGCCGATCCGCCAACTGGCCTTCCAGGGTGTCCTTCAATTTGTCGAGGGTGAGGTAGAAGCCGGTCAACAGCGCGGCGCTGCCGAGTAGCAACGCCAAGGCTCTCTTGGTTGGCCGCTCCATGAACCGCACAGTAGCACCAGCGCGGGCTTTCGGTAAACATGGGGCATCCTTTTCATTATTTCGCGGACCGCTTACGTTTTTTCTTTTTGCTTTTATCCATGAACAGACCGGCAATATCGTTCCAGAGATCGGGCATGTCTAAGGCATGTGCGAGGGCTGTGACTTCCTTCCGAATACGGCCAACATTCAACTTCGGCTGGCAGACAACGATTCCGCGTATGTCTTCAATGTCCTGGGGACGGTGGGCGATCGCTTTCATGATGATGAGGTCCTCAGGGGTAGGCAGGGGAACTGAGAAGCCCCCGACGTCCACTTGCCTGGCTCTTGCGATGGCTTCTTGTTCAAAAGGCAGCCGGCTTTGGGCCACATCTACTGGAGTCCCGCTGTCATCGTGCTTCAAAAGCAGCATCGCGGAGCGCTTGGCGAAGGCGGAGGGATTGGTGATACGGGGGATCAGGCCATGAGCAAGGGCCTGATCCAAGAAATGTCCTATCGAGTCCTCATCCAGAAGCACTGTTGCATCGATATCAGCGGTCATGCGGGGTCGGCCGAGAAGGCTCGCGGCCACTCCGCCGATGATCATGCCTTTGGTTTTGGACTTTTTGAGAAGACTACAGAGCGTCCGGAGGGCGGGGAGGAGAGAAGCGAGGTGGTCCGGATTTATGGCGCAAGTCCCTTCAGGCGGCGCCACCGGCGGCTGACCTCTTTTTCGTTTTTGCGCTTCGCTGTGGTGAGTTTGCGGATCAAGCCGAGTCCGACCGCCATCCGGTAGCACGCGTCCATCTGGTGGAGTTTTTCCTTGATCGGGGTCTGGCGCAGTGCGCCAGCCAGGGCTTTATCGGCCAAGCGCCAACGGTTCAGGTAGGTGCGCGCGTCTTTCTTGGTGATCATATGGCGACGGCGACTTGGTGTCCGGCGCGGAGGTACTTGTCCACGCCCGCGGCCATCTTGCGGCCCTCGGCGATGGCCCACACGATCAGCGAGGCGCCCCGCTTGACATCGCCGCCGGCGAACACGCCTTCCACAGTGGTCATGTAGTTCTCGTCCACCGCCACGTTGCCGCGCGCGTCGTACTTCGCGCCCAGGCTGTCGAGCAGGCCGTTCTTGACGGGGCCGGTGAAGCCCATCGCCAGCAGGACGAGGTCCACCTGCATCTCGAACTCGGTGCCGGGGATCGGGATGAACCGGCCGTTCTCGAACGTGACCTGGTTGGCGTGCAGCTTCGTGACGTGGCCGTTCTGGCCGCTGAACCGGGTCGTTGAGACGCTCCACTGGCGGTCGCAGCCTTCCTCATGCGCGTGCGAGGAGCGCAGTTGCATCGGCCAGAGCGGCCAAGGGGTGGCCTCGGCCCGCGTGGGAGGAGGCTCGGGCAGGAGCTCGAACTGGTGGACTTCGCTGCAGCCCTGCCGGTGAGTCGTGCCCAGGCAGTCGGAGCCGGTGTCGCCGCCGCCGATGATGACGACGCGCTTGCCCTTGGCCGTGATCGGCTCCTCGGTGAGGACATCGCCGGCGTTGCGCTTGTTCTGTTGGACGAGGTAGTCCATGGCCGGGTGGATGCCCTCCAGTTCGCGCCCCGGCACCGGGAGCTCACGCGCCTGCTCGGCGCCGAGCGCCAGGCAGACCGCGTCAAACTGGCGGCGTAGCTCGTCCCCGCTGATGTCCACACCGACGTGCACGTTGGCCTGAAACTTCACGCCCTCGGCTTTCATCTGCTCGAGCCGCCGGTCGATCACCCACTTCTCCATCTTGAAGTCGGGGATGCCGTAGCGGAGCAGCCCGCCGATGCGATCCGCCTTCTCGAAGAGCGTCACGCGGTGGCCCGCGCGCGCGAGCTGCTGGGCGGCGGCGAGGCCGGCCGGCCCGGAGCCCACGACGGCCACGGTCTTGCCGGTGCGGGAGACCGGGAGCACAGGCGCGACCCAGCCCTCGTCGAACCCCTTGTCGATGATGTTCCACTCGATGACCCGGATGGACACCGGGTCGCTGTTGATGCCGAGCACGCAGGCCGACTCGCAGGGGGCCGGGCACAGGCGTCCCGTGAACTCGGGGAAGTTGTTGGTTGTATGCAGGGCCTTGAGGGCGTCCTTCCACCGGCCCCGGTGGACCAGGTCATTCCACTCGGGGATGAGGTTGACGACCGGGCAGCCGTGGTTGCTCTGGCAGAAGGGGACGCCGCAGTCCATGCACCGGGCGCCTTGGGCCTTGAGCGTGTCCTCGGAGATTGGCTCGTAGAACTCCTTCCAGTCCTGGATGCGCAGCTCGACCGGCCGGCGCTTGGGGCCCTCGCGGGGATATTTCAGGAAGCCTTTCGGATCAGCCATGGGCCACGAGTTCCTTGTCCTTCTGCGCCTGCTCCTTGGCGGCCGCCGCCTTTCGCTCCGCGAGCACCCGTTTGTAATCAATCGGCATGATCTTGACGAACTTCGGTAGCATCGCCTCCCAGGAGTCGAGCACCAACTTCGCCTTGTGGCTGCCGGTGTGCTGGTGGTGCGCCTCGATCATGCGTCGCAGGAGCCGCTTGTCCTCGTCGGTCACGACTTTTTCCAGCTCGACCATGCCCATGTTGCAGCGCGATTCGAATTTCCCGTCATCGTTCAGGACGAAGGCGATCCCGCCGGACATCCCGGCCGCGAAGTTCCGTCCGGTCCTGCCGAGGACGACGACCACCCCGCCGGTCATGTACTCGCAGCCGTGGTCGCCGGTGCCTTCGATGACGGCCCAGGCGCCGCTGTTGCGGACAGCAAAGCGCTCGCCGGCAGTCCCGTAGAAGTAGCACTCGCCCTGGGTGGCGCCGTAGAGCGAGGTGTTGCCGATCAGGATGGTCTCTTCGGGCACGAACGTGGAGCCCTTGGGAGGATAGACGATGATCTTGCCGCCACACAGGCCCTTGCCCAGATAGTCGTTGGACTCGCCCTCGAGCTCCAGCGTCACGCCGCGGGCCAGGAACGCGCCGAACGACTGGCCGGCCGAGCCCGTGAACTTGATGTGGATCGTGTCGGGCGGCAGGCCCTCCAACCGGTAGCGCTTGGCGATCTCGCTGGAAAGGATCGTCCCGACGGTCCGGTTCACGTTGCGGATGGGAAGGTCCAGGCGGACCGGCTTTTTGCGCTCGATCGCCGGCTTACACAGCTCGATGAGCTTCCAGTCGATGGCCCCGTCCAGCCCGTGGTTCTGCTTCTCGACGCAGTACCGGGGCACCTCCGGGCCGACCTCCGGCTGCTTGAGGATCGCGGAGAGGTCCAGGCCCTTCGCCTTCCAGTGGTCGATCGCCCTCTGGGACCGGAGCTTGTCGGTGCGGCCGATCATCTCTGCGAACTTTCGGAAGCCCATCTTCGCCATCCACTCGCGAACTTCCTCAGCCACGAAGAAGAAGTAGCTCACGACGTGCTCCGGCTGTCCGGTAAACTTGGCGCGGAGCGCCGGGTCGTGAGTGGCGATCCCAACCGGACAGGTGTTGAGGTGGCACTTGCGCATCATGATGCAGCCTTCGACGATCAGCGGGGCCGTAGAGAAGCCGAACTCCTCGGCGCCGAGCAGCGCGGCGATCACGACGTCGCGGCCGGTCTTCAACTGTCCGTCGGTCTCCACCCGGATCCGGCCCCGGAGATTGTTGAGGACCAGGGTCTGCTGGGTCTCGGCCAGGCCCAACTCCCACGGGATGCCGCCGTACTTGATGGAGGAGAGCGGAGAGGCGCCGGTCCCGCCGGAGTCTCCGCTGATCAGCACCTTGTCGGCCTTCGCCTTGGACACGCCCGCGGCCACGGTTCCGACCCCGATCTCTGCCACGAGCTTGACCGAGATGTCCGCCTCCGGATTGGAGTTCTTGAGGTCGTAGATCAGCTGCGCCAGGTCTTCGATCGAGTAGATGTCGTGGTGCGGAGGCGGGGAGATGAGCTGCACGCCCGGCGTGGCATAGCGCAACTTGGCGATGGTCTCGTCCACCTTGTGGCCAGGCAACTGGCCGCCCTCGCCGGGCTTGGCGCCCTGGGCCATCTTGATCTGCAGCTCCCTGGCGTGAACCAGGTAGTCCGTGGTGACGCCGAAGCGCGCCGAGGCCACCTGCTTGATCGCGCTGTTCTTGGAGTCGCCGTTGGGAAGCGGCACGAAGCGCTCCGGGTCCTCGCCGCCCTCGCCGGTGTTGCTCTTCCCGCCGATGCGGTTCATGGCGATGGCCAGGGTCTCGTGGGCTTCCTTGCTGATCGCGCCGAAGGACATGGCGCCGGTCGTGAATCGCTTGACGATCTCCTTCGCCGGCTCGACTTCCTCGAGCGGGATGGGCTGGGGCAGGGTCTTGATCTCCAGCAGCCCGCGGATGTTCGAGCGCCGCTTGCTTTCGTCGTTCACGAGCGCGGCGAACTCCTTGTAGGTCTTGGGGTCGTTGGACTGCGTGGCGTGCTGGAGCTTGGAGATCGTCTCCGGGTTCCAGTTGTGGTGCTCACCCTGGACCCGATAGTGGACCTCGCCGCCGAAGTCGAGCTGGCGGATCGGGGCCGGCTCGTACGCCATCCGGTGCCGGCGCAGAGTCTCCTCGCCGATCTCGCGGATGCCGATCCCTTCGATGCGGGACGCCGTGCCGGTGAAGTAGCGGTCCACCAGTTCGTGGTTGAGGCCGATGGCCTCGAAGATCTGGGCGCCGCAGTACGACTGCACGGTGGAGATGCCCATCTTCGAGAAGATCTTCAGCAGACCCTTGTTGATGGCTTTGATGAACTTGGTCTGGGCGGTCGCCGCGTCGAGCCCCTCCGGGAGGTAGCCGTCCCGCTCCATGTCCACGAGCGTCTCGAACACGAGATACGGATTGATCGTGCCGGCGCCGTAGCCGATGAGGCAGGCGAAGTGATGGACGTCCCGCGGCTCGCCGGTCTCAAGGATCAGGCCGACCTCGGTGCGCGTGCACTCGCGCACGAGGTGGTGGTGCACCGCCGAGATGCCGAGCAGGCTCGGGATCGGCGCACACTCCTCGTTCACGCCCCGGTCGCTCAGGATCAGGAACTTGTAGCCGTCCTTGATCGCCTGTGACGCCTGCTGGCAGAGGTCGTCCACGGCTGCGCCAAGCCCGTCCGGCCCTTCCGCCACGCGGAACAACAGGCGCAGGGTCTTGCCACTGAAGTGCGGGTCGGCGATCTGGCGGATTTTTTCTAGATCGGCGTTCGTCAGGATGGGCTGCAGGACCTTGATGCGCCGGCAGGCCTCCGGGGTCTCGGCCATCACGTTCGGCTTGGGGCCGATGTTGGTGACAAGCGACATGACCAGCTCTTCGCGGATCGGGTCGATCGGGGGATTGGTCACCTGCGCGAAGAGCTGCTTGAAGTACTTGAAGAGGAGCTGTGGCCGCTCCGACAGCACGGCGAGCGGCGTGTCGGTGCCCATGGAGGAGACCGGCTCTTCGCCGGCCATGACCATCGGCGTGACGACCATCTTCAGCTCTTCGACCGTGTAGCCGAACGCCTGCTGGCGCTGACGGAGCGTCGGGTGGTCCGGCTGCGGTACGTTCAGAGGCTCCGGTAGCTCGTCGAGCGAGACGCGGTACTGAGTCACCCAGGCCCGGTAGGGCTTGCGCCTGACGATCTCGGCCTTGATCTCCTCGTCGTCGATGATGCGGCCCTGCACCGTGTCCACGAGGAACATGCGACCTGGCTGCAGGCGGCCCTTCTGGCGGATGTCCTTGGCATCGTAGGGAAGCACGCCCGCCTCGGAGGCCAACACCGCGAGGTCGTCGGTGGTGACCTGGTACCGGCAGGGGCGCAGGCCGTTGCGGTCGAGCGTCGCGCCGATCTGCTTCCCGTCGGTGAAGCACACGGCCGCCGGGCCGTCCCACGGCTCCATCATCGCGGCGTGGTACTCGTAGAACCCGCGCCGGTCCAGGTCCATCTGCGGGTTGCCGACCCACGGCTCGGGGATCAGCATCATCATCGCGTGCGCGAGCGAACGGCCGCCCATCACCAGGAACTCGAGCGCGTTGTCGAGACAGGCCGAGTCGCTCTGGTGCTCGTAGACGATGGGGAAGAGCTTGGGGATGTCGTGGCCGAAGAGCTCCGACTGCAGGCGGCCCTGGCGCGCGCGCATCCAGTTCACGTTG
>VBOO01000252.1 GCA_005877505.1 Nitrospirota bacterium | reverse complement strand
GAAACTCAAGTTTCTCAACAAGGGGACACAGCCTGCGACAGGACTTACGGCGCAGGTTACATCGCCGAATTCGGAGGTGAGGATCGTGCAGGGCAGCCTTGGTGTTCCCTCTCTGGAGTCCGGCCAGGCAGCCGAAGCAGTGGACGATCTGGTGCTCAGTGCCACCCAAGGCTCTTCCAGGATGGAGATGGTTAAATTGCACGTGACAATCGGGGGGGTGGCTATCCCGCTGGATTTACCGGTCTTCCCCACTGACCCGGCACCGACAGATTTGGTGATTAACGATGGCGCAACGGTTTCGATGTGGGAACACGCGACCTCCACGGCGCCCAAGGCCATGGGTGCTGGCAACCGTGATGGCAAGGCCGATCCAGGTGAGACGATCTCGCTCTTGTTGCCCGATGGGGCTGGGTACCGCGCCGGGGAGATGTTCACCTTTGACTCCTGCGTGGATAGGAGCACTTCCAATCCATCAGGCGGGTATCTAAGCTGGCGTCTCTCTGATTACTGGGGCGATTACGACAATGTGGGCGCCAGCGTAAAGTATTCGTTGCCGATCCTCATTTCCACGTCCTGCCCGGAAGGCCACGCGATTACGTTCTTTGTACGCTATCAACTCCCGAATAGGCCGGAGCACATCCTGAAGGAAGGCGTGGTCACGGTCCCTGTCACGGGCTCCGATAGCACACCGCCGCAGCCGGTAGTGGCGCGTGTTAACGGCGAGGTACTTCAGGTCGACCTGCGGGAGGGTAGTGCCGTAGAGACGGCAACGGCCTTCTTCCACAAAGAGCCGGACATCACGCTGACAGTCCCGCTGGCGGACGACGGCGTGTACCCCGACCTGGCAGCCGGTGACTCCGTTTTCAGCGGGTCACTCCGAAATGCGTCTGCGGGGACATACACGCTGGACGTTTCGGCCCAGGACTCCCTGGGCAATTCTGGGACCATACGCGTCAGTGGAACCTTCCAGTTGGAGAGTGGCGCGCCACCCCCTCCGCCACCGGACACGACATCGCCGACGGTGAGTCTCACTTCTCCGAGCGCCGGAGCGACGTTCGCCGGCACGGTCACGGTCGCCGCCAGCGCCACGGATAACGTGGGCGTCGTGGGCGTGCAGTTCAGGCTCGATGGCGCGATCCTCGGGGTCGAAGATACCGTGGCGCCATACTCAGTCTCCTGGAACACGACCACCGCGAGTAATGGCTTGCACAGCGTGACCGCGGTGGCCCGCGATGCGGCGGGGAACACTGCCACCTCGGCTGCGGTCAGCGTGACGGTGGACAATGCGCCCCCGGTGCTGTCCGGTGTGAGCGCCGGCGGTCTCACCGCGAGCGCCGCCACCATTAGTTGGACCACGGATGAGGCCTCGGACTCGCAGGTGGAGTACGGCCTGACCAGCGCCTACGGGCAGGTGACCGCGCTCGCCAGCGCGCTGGTGAGCAGCCACAGCGTCGGGCTGAGCGGGCTGTCGGCCAACACCGTGCACCACTATCGCGTGAAGTCGCGGGATGCGGTGGGCAATCTGGCGGTCTCGGGCGATTTCACCTTCACGACGGCTGCTCCTGCCGACACCACGCCGCCGACGGTAACGATCAACCAGGCGCGGGCACAGGCCGACCCGACCAGGACGTCGCCGATCAACTTCACGGTGGTGTTCAGCGAACCGGTATCGGGATTTGGGACAGGGGATGTGACGGTGACAGGGACGGCTCCGGGGACCAAAACGGCCACGGTGACCGGCAGTGGGACGACCTACAACGTAGCGGTGAGCGGGATGACGGGTTCAGGAACGGTGATCGCCACGATAGCGGCGGGGAGGGCGACGGATGCAGCGGGCAACGCCAACACGGCCTCCAGCAGCACGGACAACACAGTGACTTACCAGAAACGAAAAAAATGACAGGCTCCTTTTCAAAGTCTCTGGAAAGCCAGCCACCCCTAATTCTGCCTCCACCGAAAAGTAGCCTGCCCCCTTTTGGGGGCTCCCCATGTTAGGTTGACGAAGGCGTCTGTAATTCGTTTCTGAGTTCCGTAACGAGTATCTCGAACAGCTTGCCGACGACGATGATCATCAGCCGCTTCTCATTGGAGATCCTCGGTTGCCAGCCGTACGTGATTCCTTCTTTCTGAACCCCCGCCCACTTCGCGCGAAATTGAGACACCTCTTTAGGATACACAGACCAATCGATCTCAAACTCTCGCAGTGCGAGGGCCTTCAAAATGTCGTCGCAGACCCGACGTACGCGGTCTGAGCCGTGGAGTCGGACCAGATTCAAGTCACTGTTAAGCTTCCAGTAGAGGTCTTGAACGGAGGCCTTCCTTAGCAGCGCGGCGAGCTGGTCTTCAAGATTTTGAATCTCTGAATCAGTCGCCACCCTCTCAGCTAACGACCCGATGCTCAAGAGTTGACCAATCTCCGGCGAGCGACTGCGGTCGATCTTCTCGAGAAATGCCGCGTAGGACTGGGCACGATACTCCAACTGTTTTTGGGCGATCGCATGTTTTGCCTGAAACTGTGCCGTGAAATAAGTGCCTAGAACCGAGAAGGCTCCGGCGAGCACTGCGGTCAAGACAGCCATGGCGTAAGGATTGGGCTGCTCCGGTAGGCTGGGTTTGGGCAAAGCCATCATCAACCTAGCTACCAGACAGGCTTATGAGGCTATTCCGCAGATTCATTTCATCGACTATCAAAAAACAAAAGATTGAAGAAGAATCCCCCTCACCCGCTCCCTCTCCCTCCAGGGGAGAGGGGATTAGTGTCCCGCT
>VBOO01000024.1 GCA_005877505.1 Nitrospirota bacterium | reverse complement strand
CTTCACGGTGCTGGCCCCAGAGGCGCGCGCCATCGCGAACGGCGACGATCCCTACGGCAAACGGGTCATCGAGGCCACGCGGGCCAGGGCGTGGACCTTCGCCATCGATGGTCCGGCCGATCTTCGCGCCGAAGACGTGCGGGTTTCCCTGAGCGGCGTGCGGTTCACGGCCAGGACGCCGGCGGGACCGGTCGCCCTCCGATCTCCGCTCGTGGGGCGACACAACGTCCACAATATCCTGGCGGCGGTCGGGGTCGGGCTGGCGCAGGGCGTGCCCCTGGAGGCGATTGCCGCTGGGGTCGCCGCGCTCAAGAATGTTCCGGGTCGGTTCGAGCAGGTGGACGCCGGCCAGCCGTTCACGGTGGTCGTCGATTATGCCCACACCGAGGATGCGCTCTACCGGTTGCTGACGACGGCCCAGAAGGTCAGGACGGGCCGGATCATCACCGTGTTCGGTTGCGGCGGCGATCGGGATCGGGGCAAGCGGCCCAAGATGGGGCAAGTGGCCGCACGGTACAGCGATGTCGTGGTGGTCACGTCTGACAATCCCCGCACCGAGGATCCAGACGCCATCATCCGGGAGATTCTCCCCGGCGTGGAGTCCGGGCTGCGGGAAGCGGGACGTGGCCGCTACCTGGTCCATGCGGATCGGCGCGCGGCGATTGCGGAGGCCATAGGGCTCGCACAGCCCGGCGATCTGGTGCTGATAGCCGGGAAGGGGCATGAGGATTACCAGATTATCGGGAAGGAAAAGCACCCCTTTGATGACCGCGTGGTGGCGCGGGAGGCCATCAAGGCTCTGGCCCGATGAGTCTGCTGCTGCAGGCCGCGGAGTGTTCGGATCAGGAGTCGGATGACGCCGTGCCGCTGTTCACGACTGGCGAGATAATGACGATCACCGGAGGGGTCCTGGCTCAGGGCCTGCCGCCTATGACGATCCGACGGATCTGGACGGATTCGCGGACGGTCCGGAGTGGCGATCTGTTCGTGGCCCTGGCCGGAGTCCGCTTTGATGGGCACCAGTTCGTGGCTGACGCGCTGAAGAAAGGCGCCGCCGGGGCGATCGTGCGGCGAGGGTTCGTGGGTGCGGAAGGGGCGCGGGTACCCGTTGCTCCGTCGAATGCAACGGGTGATGGGCCCCATCCCGCTAGAAAGGCGCCGTGGCAAGGGCTCCTGATCGAGGTGGAGGATCCCCTCCGGGCGTTTCAGGAGCTGGCGCGCGCGCACCGTCATCGCTTCGACATCCCGGTGGTGGCGGTCAGCGGGAGCAACGGCAAGACGACGACCAAGGAGATGATCGGGGCCATCCTCACAGAACGCTTTCCGACGTTGAAGACCGACGGCAACCTCAACAACCATATTGGCGTGCCGCGGACCCTGCTGCGCCTGACGGCTCGTCACAGGGCGGCGGTCATCGAGATGGGCATCAGCAGGCAGGGGGAGATGACGCGGCTCTGCGAGATCGCCGAGCCGACCCACGGCGTGTTGACCAATATCGGCCCGACCCATCTGGAGACCCTCGGCGATCTCCGCACCGTCGCACAGGCCAAGGGCGAGATGCTGGACCGGCTGCCCCGGGACGGCACCGCCGTCCTCAATGCCGACGACGTGTTCTTCAAGGACCTCGCCGCGCGGGTGCGGGGACAGGTGCGCTCCTTCGGATTCTCCGGGCGGGCCGACGTGCGGGCGCTGCAGGTCGAGCGGCGGGGACCGGCTTGTTCCCGCATGCGTGTCGGCGTGCGCGGCCGTGCGCGGCCGCTCTTCGTCACGCTGGGCGTGGCCGGGGCCCACAACCTCGCCAACGCCCTGGCGGCGATCGCGACGGGGCTCGCGTTGGGGGTCGGGGAGCGCGCGATCCGCGCGGGCCTCGCCCGTTTCCGCCCGAGCGCCATGCGCTCCGAGGTGCGCCGGTGGCGGGGGGTGACGTGGCTGAACGATTGTTACAACGCGAACCCGTCGTCGTTGCGGGCTGCGCTCCGCTGGCTGACCGAGCTCAAGAGTGAGTTGAAGGGAGACGGACGCGCGATCGCTGTCCTGGGGGATATGCTGGAGCTGGGCGAGGGATCCGTGCGGATCCACCGGGACATTGGAGAGGAGTTGGCCCGCCAGGGAACCGACTATCTCCTGACCGTCGGAGAGCTGGCGGCAGAGATCGCCGCTGGCGCCCGGCGGGCAGGGATGCCGGATGATCGCATGATCGTGACGCAGGAGCACGCGGCCCTCGCCGAACGACTCCAAGGCATTCTGCGCGAGGGCGATGTCGTGCTGCTCAAAGGCTCGCGGGGCGCGCGGATGGAACGCGTGCTGGAGGAGTTGGCGTAATGCTGTACCTGTTGCTCTATCCCCTCCATACGCAGTTCTCGATCTTCAACGTCTTTCGCTACCTCAGCTTTCGTCTCATCTACGCCGCGCTCACCGCCTTTGCGCTCGTCATCGTGCTCGCGCCGCTCGTGATCCGCGAGTTGCAGAGCTACGGCGTCGGCCAGAAGATCCGCGAGGAGGGCCCCAGCCGGCACCAAGTCAAAGGCGGCACGCCCACCATGGGGGGCATCCTGATCCTCTTCGCGGTCGTCGTCTCGACGCTCCTCTGGACCGATCTAACGAGTCGCTATGTGTGGCTGGCGATCTTCGCGATGCTCGGGTTCGGTGCGGTCGGCTTCTGTGACGATTACCTCAAGACCGTCCGCGGGAAGAATCAGGGTCTCACGGCGCTGCAGAAGATCGTGGCGCAGGCCGTCGTAGCGCTCGGCATCGGGCTGCTGTTCTATGCGTTGCCGTCCTACTCCACGAAGCTCAGCGTGCCCTTCTTCAAGACTTTTTCGCCCGACATCGGGCTGTTCTACATCCCCTTTGCCATCCTCGTCATCGTGGGGGCGTCCAATGCCGTCAACCTCACCGATGGACTAGACGGCCTGGCCATCGGCCCAGTCATGGTCGCCACCCTGGCGTACACGGTGGTGGCCTACGTGTCGGGCCACAAGATCTTTGCCGACTATCTCCTCATTCCCTACATCGAGGGCGCCGGTGAGCTGGCCATCTTCACGGCCGCTATCTTCGGAGCCAGCCTGGGTTTCCTTTGGTTCAACACCTACCCCGCGTCGGTCTTCATGGGGGACGTCGGGTCGTTGTCGTTGGGCGCCGCCCTCGGCACCGTCGCGGTGATCAGCAAGCATGAGCTGCTGCTGCTGCTGGTCGGCGGCGTCTTCGTGCTCGAAGCGCTGTCGGTGATCTTTCAGGTGGCCTCGTACAAATCACGGGGCAAGCGGGTGTTCCTCATGGCGCCAATTCATCACCATTTCGAGTTGAAAGGCTGGGAGGAGCCGAAAGTGGTGGTCCGTCTGTGGATCATCGCCGTGCTGCTCGCGCTGTTCAGCTTGAGCACCCTGAAACTGCGATGAGCGTGGTCATGGGTGAACGGACGTCCTTGGCGGTGGAGGGAAAGCGGGTCGCCGTGATCGGCCTGGGGCGGAGCGGCGTCGCCGCGGTGCGGTTGCTGGGGGAGCTCGGCGCGCGCGTGGCGGTGGCGGATCAGAAGCCGCTCGCCGAGTTGGCGGCTCCGTTGGAGGGCCTGCGGGCCGGCGTTCTGGAGGTCCACGGCGGCGGCGCTTACGAGCCGGCGCTGAGGGGGTCGGAACTGGTGGTGGTCAGCCCGGGCGTCCCGCTGACTCTCGAGCCGCTCCGGCGCGCGCGCGCCGCCGGCGTCCGCGTGATCGGAGAACTGGAGCTCGCCGCACGGTGCCTCACCGGCAAGCTCATTGCGGTGACGGGGACGAACGGGAAGAGTACGACGGTAACCTGGATCGGCGAGGTGCTGCGGGGGGCGGGCTACGAGCCGTTCGTCGGAGGCAACTTGGGGACGCCGCTGGCGGAGGCCGCCTATGCCGCCTTACACGGCAAGCGATGGGATTTGGTAGTGGCCGAAGTGTCCAGCTTCCAGTTGGAGACGATCGAGACCTTCCATCCCTGGATTGGCGCGATCCTGAACGTGACGCCCGATCATCTGGACCGCTATCCCTCGATGGAGGCCTACACCGCGGCGAAGCTGCGACTGTTCGAGAACCAAACCCCCAAGGACTTTGCGGTCCTCAACGCCGATGATCCCCGGCTGGCGCACGTCGCTGACGGCTTTGCGGGGACCCGCGTGCTGTTTAGCCGCACGCGCGCCATCGAGCGTGGCGTGTTTGTGGACGGGGACGCCATCATCTCCACGGTGCGAGACGGCTCCGAAGAGGTCTGTCGGGTGAGCGGGCTACAGGTCAAAGGTGCCCACAACGTCGAGAATGCGATGGCGGTCGTCACGGTGGCTGCCCTGGTCGGCTGTCCGGTCGACGCCATCGGAGAAGGCCTGCGTGCGTTCCGGGGGCTGGAGCACGTGATGGAAATCGTGCGAGTCCTGCGCGGGGTGGCGTACATTAACGATTCCAAGGGCACGAACGTGGACGCCACGATCAAGGCGCTGGAGAGCCTGCCGGCGCCCGTCATCCTGATCGCCGGCGGCCGCGAGAAGGGCGGCGAGTATCCGGGCCTGGCCGAAGTCGTTCGACGCAAGGCCAAACAGGTCATCCTGCTCGGCGAGGCGCGCACCCGCCTGCGCGAAGTCTTGGCCGGGGCCTGCCCGGTGACGGAGGTCGACAGCCTCGCCGAGGCGGTGCGGACGGCGTCGTCTCTGGCGGCGCCGGGCGACACGGTCCTGCTGTCCCCGGCCTGCGCCAGCTTCGACATGTTCGTGGACTATAGGGACCGTGGGCGCCGGTTCAAGGAGTACGTGCGTGGGTTGGGGTGACCAGCAGAGCATGACCCTCCGCTGGCCTGACGTCGCGGTGGCCGAGCGCTCGCGGCGCGGCGATCACACGATCCTTCTCGTGACACTCCTCCTGGTGGCCATCGGCCTCGGCATGATCTACAGCGCGAGCGGGGTGTTGGCCGACAAACGCTTCGGCGCCTCCTCTTACTTTCTCAAGCGGCAACTGCTGTGGTGTGCTGTTGGACTGGTGGCCTTACTGGTCGTGGCCCGGTGCGACCTCGCGACGCTGCGGCGTTGGGCGGTGCCGGTCCTCCTCCTCGGCCTGCTCAGCCTCGTGCTCGTGCTGCTGCCGTCCATTGGGGTGGCGGTCAAGGGCGCGCGCCGATGGCTGCGGATCGGCGCGCTCACGATCCAGCCCTCCGAAGTGGCCAAGCTGGGCGTCGTCCTCTACCTGGCGCATTACCTGGCGAAGAAGGGGGAGCGGATCGGCGACTTCTGGCGGGGCTTCGCGCCGCCGATGGTTGTGGTGGGGCTACTCATTGCGCTCATCGTGGCCGAGCCCGATATGGGGACGGCGGCGGTGATCGGCCTGGTGACCTTGGGCGTGCTCTTTGTGGGCGGCGCGCGGCTGGGCCATCTCCTGGTGATCGCCGTGGCCGCCCTGCCCATCGTGTACCTGCTCGTCATGCGGGTCGACTACCGCCGCCAGCGCCTCCTGAGCTTCTGGGATCCGTGGAGCGATCCGACCGGGACGGGCTTTCAGGTGATCCAGTCGTTTCTCGCGCTCGGAAGTGGGGGACCATTCGGAGTAGGGCTTGGCGAGGGGCGGCAGAAGCTGTTCTACTTGCCGGAACCCCATACAGATTTCGTGCTCGCGGCGTTGGGTGAGGAACTCGGGTTTGTCGGGACCGCCATGGTGATCCTGCTTCTGGGGGCGTTCGTGGCAAAGGGCTTCTCGATCGCGTTGGAAACGAACGAGCCCTTCGCGCGCTATGTGGCTTTGGGCGTGAGTTTGCTGATCGGGGTTCACTCCTTGATCAATGTGGGGGTGATCACGGGTCTGCTGCCCACCAAGGGATTGACGTTGCCGTTCCTGAGCTACGGAGGGTCGTCTCTGGTCGTCTGCATGGTCGGGGCCGGGCTTCTCATCGCGATCCATCGGCACCGTCCGCCGATCTAGAGTGATGCGGGTGATCATCGCGGCCGGCGGCACCGGTGGCCATCTGTACCCGGGGGTGGCGTTGGCTCGTGAGTTCGACCGGCTGGAGCCCGGCAGCGAAACCATTTTTGTGGGGACCGATCGGGGGCTTGAGATGAAGGTGGTGCCCAGAGAGGGATACGAGTTGATCACGATTACGGCGCGGGGAGTGATGGGCCGGGGCGTGTGGGGGGCCGTGCAGGGTCTCGTCGCGGTGCCGGTGGGCCTGCTCCAGTGCCTGGCGATCTGCCGCCAGCGGCGGCCGGATCTGGCGATCGGCATTGGCGGATACACCAGCCCGCCTCTGGTGCTGGCGGCGTTCCTCTTGGGCATCAAAAGGGCGATCCTGGAACCGAACGTGCGCCCTGGCGTGGCCAATCGCGTGCTCTCGCCGTTCGCGAATCTGATCTTTGTGTCGTTCGCCGACACGGCATCTTTCTTCGCCCCAAGGAAGACGCGGGTCGTGGGCACGCCCGTTCGCCGGGAGTTTTTCGAGGCTTCCATTCCAGTGGAAGGGAGCCCCGAAACGAGAGGCTTTACGATTTTGGTGCTGGGAGGCAGCCAGGGGGCACGGTCCATTAACCGAGCCATGATCGCGGCACTGCCGACGTTGGCGGTTGCGCGCCCTCGCCCTCGGGTGATTCATCAAACTGGGGAGCACGATTACGAAGAAGTCGCTGTGGCGTACAGGAACGCTCGACTCGAGGCTGAGGTGCTCCCGTTCATCTTTGACGTCCCTCGGGCGTTTCGACTGGCGGACCTGATCGTGAGCCGGTCGGGCGCGACGACGGTGGCCGAGATCACGGCGTGCGGCAAGCCCGCCATCCTGATCCCCTTTCCCCATGCGATCCACGGGCATCAGGAGCGCAATGCGCGTATCCTGGAGCAAGCCGGGGCCGCGACGGTCATTCTAGATGTCGGGCTGACGGGCGAAGCGCTGGCCGCGGCGATCACAGCCTTGCTCGGAGATCCCGGCCGGCTGGGCGAGATGGGACGATGTAGCAAGGGCTTGGGCCGAGCCGATTCGGCGGAGCGGGTCGTGACGGCCTGTCAGAAGCTCGTTCAGGACGTTGAACGTGAAACATGAAACGGAAAGAAGGCCCTGGGATTAACGACTGACGATCGACGGGGCACGATGTTCAGGAAGATTCAGCAAATTCATTTCGTGGGCATTGGCGGCGCGGGCATGAGCGGCATCGCGGAGGTGCTCTTGACGCTCGGCTACCACGTGACCGGATCGGATCTGAACGAATCAGAATCCGTCCGACGGATCCGCGCGCTCGGGGGCACCGTCTTCATCGGCCACGCTGCGTCGAACATCGGCAACGCGCAGGTGGTGGTCGTCTCGTCAGCCGTGCCGTCGACCAACCCGGAGGTCGTGGCCGCCAAGGCCAAGGTCATCCCGGTCATCCCGCGCGCTGAGATGCTGGCCGAGCTGATGAGGCTCAAGTACGGCGTGGCCATCGCGGGCGCGCACGGCAAGACCACCACCACCTCGCTGGTGGCCAATGTGCTGGCCGAGGGCGGGCTCGATCCCACGATCGTGATCGGAGGCAAGGTCAACGCGCTCGGCAGCCATGCTCGGCTGGGCCGGGGGGATTTGCTGGTCGCCGAAGCGGACGAGAGCGACGGATCGTTCATGAAGCTCTCGCCGACCGTGGTGGTCGTAACCAATGTGGATCGCGAGCACCTGGACCACTACGGCACAATGGAGCGCCTCTGCGAGACCTTCTTGGATTTCATCAACAAGGTTCCGTTCTACGGTCTGTCGGTTCTCTGCGCCGACGATCCCAATCTAGCCGGGCTGCTGCCCCGCGTGACCAAGCGCTACCAGACCTACGGGTTGACACCGTCGGCCGACTTCGTCGGCACGGATGTGCAGCTCCACACCGGCGTCGCCGAATTCTCGGCGCGGCTGCGCGGCGAGCCGCTGGGCCGATTCAAAGTGGCGATGCCGGGCATCCATAACGTCAGGAACGCGCTGGCGGCGATTGCCGTCGGGCTGGAGCTGGGCGTGACGCGCCAGCACATCGACCAGGCGCTCGCCGGGTTCAGGGGAGTCGAGCGGCGGTTTCAAGTGCTAGGCGAAAAGGGCGGCGTGCTGGTGGTGGACGACTACGGCCACCATCCGACCGAGATCAAGGCGACGCTCGCCGCGGCGAAGAACGGGTGGGGCCGGCGGTTGGTGGTGTTGTTCCAACCGCACCGGTTCACGCGGACGAAGGATCTGCTCGAGGAATTCCCGGCGGCGTTCAAGCTGGCGGACCACCTGTTCCTCACCGACATCTATCCGGCCGGGGAGGCGCCGATCCCTGGCGCCACCGGCGAACGGCTGGCAGAGGTGATCCGGAGAGTCGGTATGCCGCCGCTGACCTACGTCCCGCGCAAGGACCAGCTCGTCGAGGCGGTGCTGCCTGTGCTCAAGCCTGGGGACGTGGTCGTGGCGCTAGGCGCGGGCGACATCGGGCAGATCGGGCGGGCGCTCTTCGAACGATTGGGGTGAGGCGAAGGATCGGCATGCGAGAAATTCGGTCGGCCCTGTCGGGGGTGAAAGGCGCGGTCCGGTTCCGCGAGCCCATGAGCCAGTACACTTCGTTCCGGATCGGGGGCCCGGCGGACGCGTTGATTGAGCCTGAGGACGAAGAGGCGCTCCGGCTTCTCATGGTGCAGGCGCGCAAAGCGAAGGTGCCGGTCTTCGTCATGGGGGGAACCAACCTCTTGGTTAGGGACGGCGGCATCCGGGGGATTGTGGTGCGGCTCACGAAATTCGAACGGATCGAAGAACGCGAAGGCGGGCTCCTGTACGTGCAGGGGGGTGTGGGGATGCCGCGGCTGCTCAAGTACGCCCTCCAGCGCAAGCTGGCCGGGCTTGAGTTCGCCGCGGGCATTCCCGGAACGCTGGCCGGCTCCATCGTCATGAACGCAGGGACCCGCTTGGGAGAGATGAAGGACGTGGTGCAGCAGGTCCGGATGGTGACGTTGGACGGCGAGATGCGCGAACTGTCTGCCGACGAGGTGGGATTCGAGTACCGCCGCACCCGCCTGCCCGAGGGCATCATCGTGGGAGCGTGGCTCCTGCTCCGCTGGGATCCCAACGCGCGCAGTGAAGCAATGGTGAAGGAGGCGTTGCATCGGAGGAAGGCCACGCAACCGCTCGCGCTCCCGAACGCCGGCTGCGTCTTCAAGAACCCCGGCGGGGAACCTGCCGGATGGCTCATCGAAACAGCCGGTCTCAAAGGGGCCCAGGTCGGGGACGCGCAGGTCTCCTCCCTGCACGCCAACTTCATCGTGAACCGCGGCCACGCCACAGCGCGTGACGTCCTGGCGCTGATCCGCAAGGTCGGCCAGACCGTCGAAGAGAAGACCGGCGTGACGCTGCAGCTTGAAGTAAAGATCGTGGGCAGAGCATGAGAGCTCGTCACCGACAGACGGCGGCGTGAAGCTGCTGACCACCAAGCGCATCGCGGTGTTGATGGGAGGACTGTCCGGCGAGCGGGAAATCTCGCTCCGCAGCGGCCGGGCGGTCTGGGCGGTGCTGATCCGGCAGGGATACGACGCCATCCCTCTGGAAGTGGAGGCGTCCGTCGTCGCGCGCCTCCGGGAAGTCCGGGCGCAGATCGCGTTCATCGCGCTGCATGGGCCTGGAGGCGAGGACGGTACGATCCAGGGGATGCTCGAAGTGCTGAGAATGCCCTATACCGGGTCGGGGGTCCAGGCCTGCGCCGTGGCCATGGACAAGGCAATGACCAAGTGCCTGCTGGAGCATGGCGGGCTGCCAGCGCCGCGCGGGTTCGTGCGAACACTCCGCGAGCGTAGAAGGTCGCTGCCGTCCGGCTACAAGTTCCCCCTGGTGATCAAGCCTGTCAACCAGGGTTCGACGTTGGGGATCAGTGTCGTCCGCAAGAAGCGGGCCCTGCGGGCCGCGCTGGACGCGGCGTTCGCTTACGGCCCGGCGGCGCTGATCGAGGAGTACATCGACGGCCGGGAACTCACGGTCGCGATCTTGAACGACCGTCCGTTGCCGATCGTGGAGATCATCCCGAAGAGCGGTTTTTATGATTTCGCCTCCAAGTACACCCCGGGCGCCAGTCACTACCAAGCGCCCGCCAAGCTCTCGAATCGGCTGACCAAGCAGCTTCAGGCGCTCGCGCTGGCCGTGCATCGCCGCCTGGGGTGCCGGGGCGCCACCCGCGTGGACTTCCGGTTGGACAAGAGAGGACGGCCGTTCATCCTGGAGCTGAATACGGTGCCGGGGATGACAGAGACGAGCCTGTTGCCGATGGCGGCGAAGGCCGCGCGTCTCTCGTACGAGGACATGGTGGAGGCGATCCTCACGTCGGCCCTTCAACGGGAGGCCGAGTGGGCGCCTTCCAAGGGTCGCGCATGATCAGGCGGATCCGTCCGAATCGGAGACATCACCCCAACGCAGGGTCCCGGGATGGGTGGAAGACCGCGCTTGCCAGGATGCTCGTGGCGCTGACGGTGTTCGCTGCAGGCGCCGGCGTAGGCTG
>VBOO01000253.1 GCA_005877505.1 Nitrospirota bacterium | reverse complement strand
TGAGTCAGGGCCTTGCCGAAATCCACATCAAGGATCTCGCGGTTTTTGCCAGCCCCGATGCGAACAATCTGGCAGCGCTTGCGATCCGCCGACGGGGCAAGACCGCCGGCCAACTCGATCAGGTCGGTCAGCGTCGTCGTCCCGGCCAACTCATAAATGGCCGGCCGCCGCACCGGCCCCCCGACGGCTGCCACCGGCCCAATGGGCGGGATCAGGATCGAATCCCCCGATTGTAACCGGACATCCTGGCTTCGGTCCCCTCTGAGCAGAAAGCGGTAAAAATCGAGTTCCGCGAAGACCTTCCCTTCGCGAACAACCTGCACGCGACGAAGCGAGCCGGATTTCGCCGGACCACACGCGGCGTAAATCGCGTTCGAGGCTGCGGCGAGCGAGCTCACTTCGTAGGCGCCGGGGCGAACCACCTCCCCCACCACATAGACCTTGATCGTCCGGAGCCGGGCCATGGACACATGGGCCTCAAACCGCTTGAGGAGACTTCCCAGACGGGCCATGATCAGCCGGTTCGCTGCTGAAAAAGGCTGCCCGGCCACGGGGATCGTGCCGACACTGGGGACAAAGATTGTTCCATCGCGCCCGACCGGAACGATATAGCTTCGATTGAACTTCGCATCAGGGACATTCCAGACATAGATCTCAAGCGTGTCATCCGGCCCGATCACGTAATCCGGGCCTACCGGCACATCCATGACTGGGGCAAAGCTGGAGACCGGAAATTCAAAGAAGTTATACCCGAATTGCTTCAGCCGAGAAGTAATCCCCTGCAAGACAAAAAACCGGGCAAAGCCTTCTTCTATGGAGAGTTCCTCACCCTGAAGGATCCCATCCTGCCCGACGCCTCCCTGGACATCGAATGGCTGACCCGGCACACCCCGGGGAAAACCAGACTGCCCCGTCCTTCCCTGGATGCCAAACTGCTGGCCAGACACACTCTGCGGGACACCCTGCGGCTCCGGCACACCTTGGAAAAGGAACGGCTGGCCCGGCCCTCCTTGGGAAAAACTAGGCTGCCCTGGTCCCCCTTGGTAACCAAGGAACTGCTGGCCCGGGATGATTTGAGGGAAGCCTCGCTGCCCTGCCCCTCCTTGGACACCAATCTGTTGGCCCGGCACGCCCTGCGGATTCCCTTGCTGCCCAGGCCCCACGAGGGTCCCTGAAGGTTGGTTCTGCTCCGTCTGAGGGAAAGGCTGCGGCCCCATCACCCACTGATGAAGGATGATTTGCGGTTTCCCTTCGGGCGGCGGGCAAGAGACTTGAACAGGAGAAAGCGGCTTCAACGCTGTCGGATCGGTGACCACCGGTTGCAAATGGTCGGCGCTCGGAGGCATGGTCATCGGAGGCAGAGGCATCTGCGGTCTCGTCGCCTGAGGCTCAGGCGTCTGTGGGACTGAAAATCCTCCGAGTCCTTGCGCTGCCGCGAACTCCGGGGTGAGGAGCGAACAAGAAACCAGCACCACGCACGCACGTGTCCATCCTTTAGAGCATCGCATCGTACTTCTCATTTTCAGTTCCCCTTTTCGCGATCGTCAGATCCATACCTTTCTTTCTCAAAATTCCACCGTCAGATTCGTCCACAGAAAATGATTGTTCGAGGTCACTCCACCGGCAAAGGTTTCAATGAACGGGGTCATACTGGTGATCTGTCCGGGATTGTGGATCCGTTGAAAGGTGTAGCCGGCCGTGATCTGTATCTGATTGGACAGCCACCACGTCAGGTCAAGACCCGCTTCGTGGCCTTTCTCATGAACCGGTTTCCCTCTATCGCGCTCGTAGAAATCAACATTGGCCCCAAGCTGAATGTCATCCGTGAGGAAGCTCGTCGTACGAGTGAAGAGGTCAATCGCGTCCGTCCCCATCCAGTGGCCTAACGGAAATCCTCGATATCGCATCCCACTGGTCCTTACCCCGTTGTTGTACCACTGCGCCGAGTTTCCTTGGAATCGGCGTCTGATGTCCGTATCCGCATACTCAATGCGGAAATCGGTGGTGGAGCTCTTCAAGACTTGTGGGATATACACGCCGAACACGATCCCAATCCCCACAGGCGGATCCTCGAGACCGTACTCCCCATACACTTGCATGCCGGCAGGAAAAGGGACGAGGTAGGGGATAGAAGGAACCCGCACCCGGAAATCAGCCATCGCCTGTTCATTGGTTTCAAACGGCCCACCCTTATTCGTATTATTCAAATAGGAGTTCACCAAGATAGCAGGGAAATACTGATCCTTCCCATCATGCCCACGACCGTCGAACTGGGTGAGGCGGGTCAATCCAATTTCTATCCAATCGACCGGCAGATAGCTGATCCGCAAGCCGAACACTTGTGCACGGGGAAAGTCTCGGTCGCGCTCCAATTTGGTAAGAAAACTTTGGATCTTCCACTCGCCTAAGGGCCGGAAGACCCACGGCAGCCGAAAGGGCTCCTCGCTCCCAAGCTGCAGCATATCTAGCGGGAAATGATGATCGCTCATGAGAAGCGTCCCATTATAGCCTGGCCCCCACCACAGGCTGCTACGACCAACCTGGAGGGCAATATTAAAAAGAGTCAGCTTGGCGTTGAATTCCTGGAGGTAGGCGTTATGGTTGTTCTCGGTCGCTCCGATGCCCAGCGCATGCGCGTTGCTGATGTATTGGGGATCAATGCTCAGCGCGAGCGCATCGGTTAGTTCGATCCAGCCACGGAAGTCCGTCCGAACCTGCTCGCCATTCGCATAGTACCGGCCCATATCGTTTTCCCTGAGCCTTACGGTTCCATGGCCGACCGAGAAGGCATCACCCTCAACCTGCAATCGACCGCCAAAGCGGATCGCCTCTCCCGCCTCACTCCTCACGGCCCCTCGCATCCTGTCTCGTTGCTCATTACTCGTTACTCCTAACTGCTCGCCCAACTCCGGCTGCAGGAACTGCAGCAATCGCTCGAGGAGCGGCTCGGCGATCGCCTGCTGGCCCTCTGCCGGCGCCTCATCGGTCCGGATCCGCTCGATCGCCCTTGCCACATAGATCGCCGCCTGCTTCCGGCTGTACGGCTTGGGGATGATCATGGCCCGGTCGATGACCCCCAGCGCAACGAGCCGCTCGATCGCCTCGTAGGCCCAGTGGTGCAGCGGCAGGTTGACCGACGCGAGCGCCGTGCTGCTCGCCATCATTCCGAGCACCGCCGTCAACGCGAGGAGGCTGCAACGGACCCTCCACCCCAACAGCACCTCGCTTCACGCCTTCACGCCTTCGGCGGCCGGCCCGGTCCGCGTCGCTTGCGCGGGCGTCCTGGTGGCCGACCGCGCCGATTCAGACGAACCGCCGGCTTCGCGGAATGGATCGGGACCACCTCGTAACCTACCTTCCGAAGAGCGCTGTTCAGCGACTGGACCAGTTCCCGCTCCTTTTCCCCGAGCACCTGCTTCTCGGCCAGAAGGTCTTCAACCGACTTCATCAGCGCTCCGGATTTCGCCTCCGTCATATTAGCCTCCTCACTTTCCCTGGGAGACATCCCCCAGAAGTTCGTGAACTGCGCATAGTAACGGCGCATCGCCAGGACTGAGTAAGTACCGCACGCGCTCCTCGCGGATTTTATTTCTCATTTCGCAAGCTGCGTCACGCCAGACCCACTCGGAATCCCGTCCGGTGCGTATGTCGGTACTATTTCGCACAGTTGATCGATCACCCCAGTGATGTCGCCTCGTAACGCAAATTTTTCTAGGTCGGCTAACTGTCTTTTTAAAATATCACCATCCATTTTCTGCTTCGGTATTACTCTGAGAACCTGACTGACTCCAACTGGCTCTACGGTCTCATCAGAGCCCACCAACTCTTCATAGAGCTTTTCACCAGGCCGCACTCCTGTAAAGGTAATAGGGATCTCTTCCGCAGAAAATCCGGAAAGCCGAATAAGATTCCGAACCATGTCCACAACCTTGATTTGCTCGCCCATTTCCAGGACGTAAATTTCGCCGCCTCTGGCCAGCGCTGTTGCATGCAGCACCAATTGAACAGCCTCAGGGATAAGCATGAAGAAGCGACGCATCTCAGGGTGCGTGACGGTCACAGGTCCGCCAGCTTTAATCTGCCAGAGAAACCGCGGCACAGCACTGCCATTGCTCCCCAAGACGTTGCCAAAGCGGACCGCGGCGAATACAGTGTGTCCATTATTGAACCTGTTCTTCGATTGGATGATCAATTCTGCAACACGCTTTGTAACCCCCATCACGCTCGTCGGATTCACGGCCTTATCGGTCGAGATTAAAATGAATCGCTCAACTTCGGCTCGACAAGCTGCTTCCGCTAAAACCCTCGTCCCGAGAACGTTGTTCTTCACGGCCTCGCAGGGACTGATTTCCATCAGTGGCACATGTTTGTGCGCAGCAGCGTGGAAGACAATAGAAGGCCTGTACTCATTCATGACGTTCTCTATGCGGCCTGGGTCTGTTACATCGGCGATAACAGCCTGAATTGGGCAGCTTGGTCCATTCGTCCCCAGTTCACACGCGATTTCATAAAGCCCGTTTTCATACCGATCCAGAAGGACAAACATGGAGGGAGAGCAGCGAATAATCTGGCGGCATAGTTCCGAGCCGATAGATCCACCCGCTCCCGTCACCAACACC
>VBOO01000023.1:12358-14616 GCA_005877505.1 Nitrospirota bacterium | reverse complement strand
TGACCGTGGAGCCCAATGGCTATCTCGCGTCCGTGGCCAACCCTGCCGGCGAGACGAGCACCTTCACCTATTCAACAGACGGCCTGATGGCGACGCAGACGAACGCCCGCGGCGTCACGTCCCAGTACACCTATGACCGTATGGGGCTCCTGACCAGGGATGCCGATCCCGCCGGCGGCTCCTTCGCGCTGTCCCGCACGGACAGCAACACCAGCTTTACGGTGAGCCTGACGAGCGCGCTGGGCCGTACCAGGGGCTATCTCACGGAGAATCTCACGACGGGCGCGCGGCACCAGGTCACCACGGACGCATCCGGGCTGAACACCGACGTGGTGATCAAACCCAATGGCAGCCAGACCGTCACCGCCCCGGACGGCACAATCACGACCACGCTTCAGGGGCCGGACCCGCGCTTTGGGATGCAGGCGCCCATTACCAGGAGTTTGTCGGTGACGCTCCCCACCGGGCTCACCTCCGCACTGATGACGACGCGGACGGCGGTGCTCTCGAATCCGAACGATCTGCTGAGCCTCACATCCCAGACTGACACGCTGGTGATCAACGGGCGGACGTACACGAGTGTGTTCGACCAGACGGCGAAAACGATCACGACGACGACACCCGCAGGCCGCACCAGCACGGTCACATTGGACGCCAAGGGCCGAGTCATTCAAGAACAAGTGACGGGCTTGGAGCCGGTGAGCTACACCTATGACACTCTCGGTCGGCTTTCCACGATCACGCAGGGCACGGGGGCCACGGCTAGGACGTCCATGCTCAGCTACGATACGAAGAACCAGTTGACGAACGTGGAAGATCCGTTGTTGCGCGCTGTCGGCTTTAGCTATGATCTGGCTGGCCGGATCACGACCCAGACGCTGCCCGATACTCGGACGATCGGCTACGCCTACGACGGCAACGGCAACATGACCTCGATCACCCCGCCGGGCAAACCGGCGCACAGTTTTACGTACACGCCAGTTGACTTAGAATCCGCCTACAACCCTCCCTCTCCCCTTGCGGGAGAGGGTCAGGGTGAGGGGTTCCGAACCCTCTACACCTACAATCTCGACAAGCAACTCACGCTTGTCACGCGTCCCGACGGCCAGACGCTGTCGTTGGGCTACGATACCGGCGGCAGGCTGAGCACCTTAACGCTGCCGGGCAGCCTGACGATTAATTATGCCTACGATGCGACGAAGGGGACATTGAATACCATCACTGCGCCGAACAGCACGCTGTCGTACACCTACGACGGCTCGCTGCTCACGAACACGACTTGGGCAGGGACCGTGGCTGGGAGTGTAGCGCGGACCTATGACGCCAACTTCCGCATCACCTCGCAGAGCGTCAACGATGCGAACACCATCAGCTTCGGCTACGACAACGATAGCCTGCTCACCAGTGCCGGATCGCTCACGATCACCCGCAACGCACAGAACGGATTGATCACAGGAAGCACGCTTGGTGCCGTCACAGACAGCCGCAGCTATAGCACCTTTGGAGAGCTCAGTCGCTATACTGCGATGACCAATAGTGCGACAGTGTTTGATGTTTCGTACACTCGTGATAAACTCGGCCGCGTCACGCAGAAAGTGGAGACCATCGGTGGTGTGACAGATACCTTCGTGTACACCTATGACACGGCCGGGCGCCTGACCGACGTGACGAAGAACAGTGCGCTGCTGTCGCATTACAGCTATGACAGCAATGGGAACCGGCTGAGCGCCACGGACGCAACCGGCACGGTGAACGGGACTTATGACGCCCAAGACCGGCTGCTCAAGTACGGGAACCTCCAGTTCACTTACACGACGAACGGCGAGCTGGTCGCGAAGAATAACCCGACCCTTGGCCAGTCGGCGGCATTCACGTATGACGTCCTGGGAAATCTCAAGAGCGCAACGCTTCCAGGAAGTGTCACTGTGGACTATGTCGTGGACGGGCAGAATCGGAGAATTGGCAAGAAAGTGAATGGAACCTTGGTCCAAGGCTTCCTATACCAGAACCAAATCAATCCGGTTGCGGAGCTTGATGGAACGGGGGCAGTGGTGAGCCGTTTTGTCTATGGGACCAAGGCCAATGTCCCGGACTACCTTATCAAGGGCGGCGTGACCTACCGGATTGCCTCCGACCATCTCGGCAGCCCACGCTTGGTCATCAACACCACCGACGGGACCACCGCCCAGCGCCTCGACTACGACGAATTCGGCAACATCACTGCCGACACTAAACCCGGCTTCCAGCCCTTCGGCTTC
>VBOO01000023.1:0-12335 GCA_005877505.1 Nitrospirota bacterium | reverse complement strand
CGGGGCGTACTAGGTTCGGCCGAAGGGACTATGATGCCCAAGTCGGACGGTGGCCGGCTAAAGATCCGATCAAATTCTAGGGCGGTGAGACTAATGCCTATGACTACGTTATTGGGAATCCAATCAACTTCATAGATCCGTATGGGCTGTTCGGCTTTAGTGATGTGGTGGACTCAGGCCTATCCGATTATGTAGACGCGACAGTCAAGGGCCTTGCTGCCTTCGCCGATGGTGTTGTTCCCTTTGGCGATCCTTTGGCTGCTGCCGGTGTCTACAACCCCTGTGATCCACGGCTGAGGTACAGCAAAGACATTGGCATTATTACTCGGGATCTAGAGCTGTTGCTCGCCTTGAGAAGTGGTACTGTTTCAGATGGCTGGCTGTTCGGAAAGGGAGGAGGAGTAGCGAATCAGACCCGGTGGCGGATAGGATGGGGCCGAAAGGAAGATGTCGGTAGTGTTTTTCGGATTGGTGGGCCGGGTGCGAACAAGCATTACCTGGATTGGACCCCTTCGCAAGCTTCTGCAATCGGTTATGGTGCTGCGGCAGCAGCAACCGCGACTGACCTTGGTGTCAACGGGTGCAAGTGTAAGTAGCGACCGAGCAAAGTAGGTCTACAAGTGACTAAATCTCCACCAATCCAAATGTGGCTCCGCGATGCAATTCTTCAGTTTTGTAACGAACTGCCTAAGGGAGTAGCAGAACTTCGAATCAAGCCAAATCAACCGGCCACTGTCTTCGCGGCAGACATTATTCCTCGTTCGACAAAGGCCTCCAGAATATCAGTTGCTGCGGAAGAAGGAGAGTGGGAAGCACTAGTGGCTTTTGGGAGTAAATCTCAATTAAATGCCCGATATTACGATAGACCAGATGCTGATCGGCTGTTCAAAGAGGAAGTTTTGAAAATTTGTAGGTCTATCGCTGATAGTCATTGGCAAGAGAGATTTTACTGCGTGGGGACAGAGTTGTTAAGTGCTGGGCTATGCTACCATCGCCAATAGGCAGAGTGCGGACGCCAGGAGTTTGGCTCTTCTTGCCATTATGGAAAAAGAAAACAGAAAAGGTGATCGATTGGGAACCGTATGTCTGCAACGAGCACGGGGTCCCTGAAAAACGCTCATAAGCCTAGGGGCACAATGGGAGTCGGAAGGAATCATGCGCTGAGACTAAGGCATTTGTTCTCATGGAGGTGCAACGCCCGGCCTGCGAACCGGGCGTTGCTGTTTTTGGACGAGAAAAATCCTTGATTCAACGTTGCGTACACTCGCACAACCTGGGCCGCATCACGCAGAAAGTGGAGACCATCGATGGTGCGACAGATACCTTCGTGTACACCTATGACACGGCCGGGCGCCTCACCGACGTGACGAAGAACAGTGCGCTGCTGTCGCATTACAGCTATGACAACAATGGGAATCGTCTCTCTCAGACGGATGCCACCGGAACAGAGAATGGCACGTATGACGCGCAGGACAGACTGACGCACTATGGGGATCTTCAATTCACCTACACAACCAACGGCGAACTGCTGACGAAGACCAACCCAGTCCTAGGTCAAAGTGCGTCTTTCGTCTATGATGTCCTCGGGAGCCTGAAGAGTGCTTCGCTGCCGCTCGGAACGACCGTGGAGTATGTCGTCGATGGCCAGAACCGCCGGATCGGGAAGAAGGTGAATGGCACGCTCGTGCAAGGCTTCTTGTATCAGAACCAACTGAACCCGGTGGCAGAATTAGACGGCACTGGTACGGTCGTTTCCGGCTTTGTCTATGGCTCGAAAGCCAATGTCCCCGATTACATGATCAAAGCCGGTGTGACCTACCGCATCGTATCGGATCACCTAGGCACGCCGCGGCTGGTTATCAATACAACCGATGGCAGCGTCGCTCAGCGCATGGACTTCGACGAATTCGGGAACATCACCGCCGACACCAACCCCGGCTTCCAGCCCTTCGGTTTCGCGGGCGGCCTTTACGACCAACACACGGGGCTCACACGGTTCGGGGCCCGGGACTATGATGCGCAGAGCGGACGATGGACAGCCAAGGATCCGACGGGGTTTGATCCTGATAGTGCAAATCTATATGAATACGGGCTCAGTGACCCCGTAAACTTTCTTGATGTTGATGGCCTTGATCCAAGCAAATCCAAATCGCTACCTTCTGGAATCCCAACCCCTGAAGAAGATGCTTTACTTGAATCAGACCCTCTCGGTGATGCAGTCGAGGATCTCCGGCCTTTCCCACCGCTGTTGACCGTTGGTCCACAATGCCCTCTAAACAACAACATCTGTAAGAGGCTCGGCAGCAAGCTGAAAGGTGCTCTGAGGATTGCCGTTCTGGTCTGTCAACTCATTCTCGGGCAGGAATCCCCTGAACCACCTCCGCCAGAGCCCCAAAGGGAAGAACAGACACACAAGCAGGAGCCTCCTAAAAAGAAGAAAGGAAAGGGGCGGCGATGAATGCAGCAAGTCCAATGTCGAGTTCTGATAGCGTAGCAGCGAAACTCTACCGAGAGGGTAAGTATAACGCGGCTTTTCAGGAATACCTTCGTTCGGCGACAGAGGGCAACGTTCACGCTCAGATGTTTCTTGGGTGGATGTATAAGGCAGGTTGTGGCACGGAGAAAAACGAGGATGAATCTCTAAGGTGGTACCGGGCGGCTGCGGAACATGGTTATCCTTTGGCCCAGGAGCTTCTTGGAGTCTTTTATTACCAGCGTGGAAACTATGTTCAAGCGCTCGAATGGTATGAAAAGGCCGCCGTGCAAGGTTATATGTCTGCATTGTGGAGATTGGGGAGGATGTACAAGAAAGGAAGAGGGACGCCAATTGATAAAGAAAAAGCCTACGCTCTCTTCCAACAAGCCGCCAAGCAAGGCCATACATTCTCGAAGCGAGACCTTGCCATGCTATTAATTCAGGGCCACCGTGGAATTCGTGGTTTTTTTACAGGTGTGCGTTTGTTTGCTGAAAGTATCTTTGACCTAATCCGAATAGCACGGAAGTCCGAGTCAGACGAAAGAATCCGACATTGACATAAGCATAGATTTATTCTCTTAGCCCGTGAATGGCGAGTTACTGATAAAATCCAACCCTTCCCTTGGACAGACCGCAACTTTCACCTATGATGTGCTGGGCAACTTGAAGAGCGCCACCCTATCTGGCAGCACCACGGTCGAGTATGTGATCGACGGGCAAAACCGAAGAATCGGCAAGAAGGTCAACGGCACGCTGACGCAGGCGTTCTTATATTCAGAACCAACTCAGCCCGGTGGCGGAATTGGGCGGAGCGAGTGCCGTCGTGTCGCGCTTCGTGTACAGTACCAAGGCGAACGTCCCGGATTATATGGTCAAGGGCGGCGTGACGTATCGGATTGTCTCTGATCACCTGGGTTCGCCGCGTCTGGTCATCAACACGACGGATGGCTCTGTCGCTCAGCGTATGGACTACGACGAGTTCGGCAACATCACCGCCGACACCAATCCCGGCTTCCAACCCTTCGGCTTCGCCGGCGGGCTGTACGATCAACACACGGGTCTGACGAGGTTCGGGGCCAGGGACTATGATGCGCAGATCGGCAGGTGGACGTCAAAAGATCCGATAAAGTTTGCAGGTGGAGATGCAAACTTGTATCTGTATACTGTAAATAATCCCGTGAATATTATAGATCCCTACGGTTTATTTAGCATGGATGAATTTGTGGCTGGGTTGCCTACTCCGTCCCAAGGATTCGTTGATACGGTAGCAGGATTTGGGGACGGTGTATATTCGGCAATAACTTTTGGAATTGGTGATTTACAAGATGTGCGCAATTTATTGGGAGCAGAAGGTGGGATCGATAAATGTTCCAGTCTGTATCGTGGATTTAATACTGCCGGGCATATTGTTGGTGGTACAGCGCTTGCTGGATCAGTTGCAGGGAAAGCTGGTTTTAGTGCTTGGGCTAGGCGCTATCCCAACGCGGGCGGTGGCGGTGTCGGAATCAATCGATATGATCAAAACATTATCAGAGCAGACTGGCACCCGTTTAAGCTTAACGACCAAATTGTAAATCTTCCACATATTGATATTCCAGGGATAGTTAAACATTGGCCATGGTAATAAATATGCCTGTCTTCGACAAATGGAGAGCACAAATCGCAGTTTTTTGTGACAAGGCCATTCAAGGTAAATTAACCCTCAATGAGCTATACCAACAGTGGCCAAATGAGCTTCAAAAGTCGAAGCTCGCATCAGGCATCTACGAAGATATCGAAGAAGGTGTGCAGCACTTCCCTGGGAAGTTATTTTCTGGCAAGCCGGACTATGAGACGTGGAAGTCATCGGAAATGTATGCGAAACTTTATCTCGACAAAAAGCTACTCGCTTCGGATGGCAGCGAGGATGAACTAGTGAAAGTTCGGGAAGCAATACGACAGAGCAATTTACTTACTGTTGAGATGGTTGATGCAAAGCTAGATGCGCTGAAACGGAAAGAAAAATAGTAGGTCAAAAGGTGACATTCCGAAAAAAGTTAGTGTCCCGCCCGCTGGTCAAATGTGCTCATGTCCTAACAGGTCGCAGTGTCCATCCTGCGGACATTGGTTGAACTCCGCCAGGCCCTTCCTGTCAGCGCCAGTGCTCTATCCCCGATTCCGCGGACACGTAGTTTAGGAACGTCCCCCTCGCCTCCAACTGTAAAGAACTATGTGAGTGCGACGGGAGGCAGTTCCCCCTTACCCACACCCTCTCCCGCCAGGGGAGAGGGGCTGACAACAGGGCGGGATAAATCCCGCCCCTACGTCAAACCGGGTATCAATGATGGGGATTGGAAGGGCGCGGCACGCCGCGCCCCTACCTACTAGACGGTCTTGGGCGCCTCGCCCCCTTCCCACAGCTTGACGGTGCGGTCGAGACCGCCGCTGATCATGCGGCGGCCGTCGGGGGAGAAGGCGATCGAGCGCACCGGCTCCTTGTGGCCCTTCAAGGCCCGGATCGGACGCCCGGTCTTGGCGTCCCAGAGCTTGATCGTGGTGTCGTCGGAGCACGACGCGATGATCTTGCCGTCAGGGGAGTAGGTGACGGCGCGCACCCACCCGGCGTGGGCCTTCACGGTGCGGATGAGCTTGCCGCTGGGCACTTCCCAGTATTTCATGGTCTTGTCCCGGCTCCCGCTGACGAGAACGCTTCCGTCCGGAGAAAAGGCCAGGCCTCCGATCCAGTTCTCGAAGGCGGTCTCCCACCCTTCCTGCGACTCCACCCAGAAGCCGCGCCGCTCGATCGTGCCGTCGAAGGGGTCGGACTTGTGCCCGTCCAGGGCGCAGAGCTCCTGCCCGCTGGGCAGCACTTCGAACAGCGTCATGCCGCCGACGTCATTGCCGCTGGCCAGCAGGCGGCCATCAGGGGAAAACACGGTGCAGAGGTTCCAATGCCGGTTGTACACATCGCGCGGCAGGAGCGACAGGAGCTCTGTCGCGGTGCCGACTTCCCAGATCTTGATGTCCCGGTTCTCGTTCCCGCGGGCCAGCATGAGCCCGTCCGGCGAGAAGGAGAGGGAGTGGACGGCATGGTCGTAACGGCCGAACAGCATTCTGATGAACTCGCCGGTCTTGGGATTCCAGAGGCGGATCGTCCGGTCGGTGGACCCGCTGGCCAGCATTTGTCCATCCGGCGAAAAGGCCAGACAGAGAACCGCATCGGAATGGCCCCGTAAAATCCTGAGCATCCGCCCGGTCTCGACCTCCCAGAGCCGAATCGTGTGGTCCACGCTGCCGCTGGCCGCGATCGTGCCGTCGGGATGGTACGCCACGGCCCAGATCGGATCATGGTGGCCGCGAAACACCCGGACCTCGCGGGCTCCGGCACGCCAATAGGCTTCGCAATCCACGACCGGGACAGGCGGGATCCCCGGCATTCCGGAGGGAAACGAGGGGGGAGGCGGGGAGGCCACACCAGGCGTTGCAGGGCTATCGGCCATTGTGATGTCCTCTGGAGAAGCCCAAGGTTTCCTTGGCTTGCAAAAGCGAGCAGTCGCTACTTATAATGGGTCGTTAATTCAATTCTTTCGCACAGCGGTAACGATCATAGCGGACCCCGAAAAAAGAAGTCAAGGAGGCCTCTCATGGATTTGAGGTTTCAGCCGTCCCTGATCCAGGAAGTCATCGATGCCTTCATCGAAAAGACCGAGCGGGAAGGGGATCCGACCTTCTACAAGGAGTTCCATGAGCTGGCTGATCCTATCTACGAGAACTTTCCGTTGGACGACCGGGAGCCGGAGTTCCAAAAGCTGTACCAGTACCTGTTCGGGCATTGGGGGTTCGCGGATATCATTGACAACGCCTTCAACGAGTTTCCCGAGCTCAAGGGGCGCATCGGCATCACCCTGGTTCGCGGGGTGCTCAAAGAGGACCAGGAGTCCGTGGACATCTTGCGGAAGTGGGGGACTGTCGAGGAGGACTTGGCCAAGCAGTTTGAAGCCAAGGGCCTCAAGGGGGTCGGGATCAAGCTCTTGCCCCGGCGCTTCTATGATCCGGCGTTGCCCCGCTTCTGCCGTCACGAGCTCCTGCACATTAAGGACATGCTCGACCCGGCCTTTCTCTATGACCCGGACATCAAGGTCGGGAACACCCCCGGCGAGGAAAGTCTCATCCTGGCCCGGTACCGGGTCCTGTGGTGTCTCTCGATCGACAGTCGCCTGACGCGGATAGAGAAGGAGCCGGTGTTCCCCAAGGAACAGCGCTTCCGGGAATTTTCCACCTGGTACCGCAAAATCCCCGGCAAACAACTGGTGGCCGTCTTCGAAGGTCTCTGGGCGACCGAGCACTTCACCCACCCGGAATTGATCGAGATGGCGACCGATACCCTCAAGGTCATCGACCGGGCGATCGAGGTGGAGGGGGCCGAGATCCCCGAACGCAAGAAGATCATGCTGATGCCCGGGTTTCCGTGCCCGCTCTGCGGCTTTCCCACGTACAACTGGGTCGAGAACCTCGAGAAGGAAGTGGAGCCGGAGGTCTTGGACTATATCCGCCAGAACCATCCTGGCTGGGACCCGGAGTATGGGGGATGCGACCGCTGCATCGAGGTGTACAAGCTCCGGGCCGCCGGCGTCATGGGGGATTAGCATACGCGGATGGGCGAAGACTTCGACAAGGGCCGGCGGGAGTTTCTCAAACAGTCCGTCGTGTCGGTCGGTAAGACTGTCTACGAGTACTACCAGCAACAGAAAGAGGCCCCATCGGAGACCGGAGCCCAGGAGACTCCGCTCAAGGTCCGGACGGATTGGTTACGGCCGCCGGGGGCGGTCGAGGAAACGCTCTTCCTGGACCGCTGTACGCGTTGTGGCGACTGCCTGCCCGCGTGCCCATACGGGAGCATCAAGAAGGACGTCGCGACCGGCTACCCGGTCATTTTTGCCAACGAGTCCCCCTGTTTTTTATGTGAGGATTTTCCCTGTATCGCGGCCTGCGAGGCGGAGGCCCTGCTTCCGGTGGGAGACCGCGCGGAAGTGCGCATGGGTCTGGCGGTGGTCAGCCGAGCGGACTGCACGGCCGACCAGGGGTGCCGCTTTTGCCTGGCGAAATGCCCGGTCGAAGCGCTGTCCGTTGATTTTACCGACCCGTATCCGGTCGTGGACGCTGCCAAGTGCGTGGGATGTGGCATTTGCGAGCAGGTCTGCTCGACTGTGAACGATCGGATCGCCATCAAGGTGGTCTCGGGCAGACGTCTTGAAACGGCCTCAAAAAGCCCTTGACAACATTGGAAGGGTTCACCTATTCTTGATGAGCCCAAAGCTTAGGGAGGCAGTGAGCGATGGGACCTCAAGCAGTGTCTGGTAATCCAACAGGCAAGGCCGGCCTGGCCGACGCCCCGGCGGTCGAGCTGGCTCTTTCCCGGAGCAAACTATACCTGCTCCTGTCGTGGGGCTTCCTCTTCCCCGAAGAAGAAGAGTTTTACAACTACCTGCAAGACGGCGAGTTCGTGGAGGACGGTCTCTCCGCAGTCGATTCGTTGGAGAAAAGCTTCGATGCGGCGAAGGCGGCCCCGGCGGCCCGCGATCTGATCCTCCCGATCCGAAAGCTTATCGAACAGATCGGCGAGTGGGAACAGGAACAGTTCAAGACGTGGGAGTTCAGCGACCTGCAGGACGAGCATCGGCGGGTCTTCTCCAACGTGATCAGCCTCGACGCCCCGCCCTACGAAACGCTGTTCGGGAACGAGCATGTCTTTCAGCAGTCCCATACCATGGGTGACATTGCGGGCTACTACAAGGCGTTCGGTCTGGAGCTGGCCGAAGTCGTCCATGAACGGCTGGACCACATCAGCGTGGAGTTGGAGTTCCTGCATTTCCTGGCCTACAAGGAATCGTACGCGCTCTGTCATGACGGCGAGGAGAAGCTCCAGATCGTTGTGGACGCCGAGAAGAAGTTTGTGCGGGACCACATCGGGCGATGGGCGCCCTTGTTCGCCGACATGGCAGCGAAGAAGGCGCAGCGTGGGTTCTTCCACCTGCTGTGCGAGCTGTGCAAGGCCTATCTCAAGTTCGAATGCGCCTTTCTGGGCGTCAAGCCCCAGCCCTATAAAGAAACCGACTACAAACCGGCCACCTTCATCCCTCCGGAAGGGGCAACCTTTGAATGCGGTGCCCAGGATCTCGGGAACGAATTGAATGTGCTGTTGGACGAAGTCGGGGGCCGCTCCCAGATGGACGACGGTCAGACCAGTGAGGGAGATTCTGATAAGGGCGGTCACGCGTAGCCGGATCGGCCGGCAGGAGGCAGCGCGGTCAAGCGAGGCTTTGCGTAGTTTACGAGTCACAGAGGCGTTCTTCGGTCAATTATTTTTTTCTTAGAGAGGAGGGGCTATCGCTATGGAAATCATTCACACGAGGAACAGGGCCGTCGTCTGGGGAGTGCTGCTGAGCGCCCTCATCGTAGGCGTGGTCCTGACACTGGGGCAGGTCCCGTTGGCCGTCAGCCAGCCGGTCACCATCCAGACGAAGACGATCAAGGGACCTATTCCGATGGACGGAGCCAACCCCATCTGGGAGAATGTTCCCGGTGTGGTCGTTCCGCTCACCGGACAAACCATCACCACGCCGATGCACCCCAACATCGCCGTCAAGTCGGTCTTTGTGAAGGCGGTCACCAACGGCAAGGAGATCGGCATCCGGCTGGACTGGGGGGATCAGTCCAAGAACGATACGACCATCGGCCCCCAGCATTTCCGTGACCAGGCGGCCATTCAATTCCCGGTCAACACCAGCGGGGCCCCGCCATTCCAGTGCATGGGGCAGTCTGGCGGCACCGTGAACATCTGGCGGTGGAATGCCGAGTGGCAGAAGGACCTGGGAAAGGACGTCGCTGGGATGTGGGACGTGGACAACGAATACCCGGCGATTTTCTGGGACTACTACTATGAAGAGCCGGCCGGCGGCGTGACCTACCTGGATCGCGTCGGGAGGAGCATGGGCCCGTTCAACACTGGCGTCTGGTCGGGCAATATCCTCTCTGATCCTGAGTTGCGGATCGGGTCCGTCGAAGACCTCAATGCGAACGGATTCAGCACCCTGACGACCCAAATCCACCAGGATGTGTTGGGGAACGGCGTATGGGAGCATTCGGGTTCGCTCAAGGGCGGGTGCTGCACGGGTCCGACGTGGCGGGTGGTGTACAAGCGGGCGTTGCAAACCCAGGACCCCAATGACGTGCAGTTCAAGCTGGGCCAGTCGGTACCGGTGGCGTTTGCCGTGTGGGATGGCCAGAACGTCGAGCGTGACGGGATGAAGGCGATCTCCACGTGGTTCACCCTGCATCTTCCGCAGTAAGGCGTCGGGGCGTACCGCTCCCGTAGGGAGCGAATCCCAGGCGCGGTAGTAAGCTGGGGCCCCGGGGGATCAGTTGGACGGATCCCCCGGGGTTTTTTATGCCCTGGAGTGGGGAACGGAAGCGACCCCCCATGCGCCTTTGGGGAGGGTCGCCAACCCTGCAGATTCAGTTGCATTTCCCTCTGTGCCGGGTGTATAAATCCTGCAGGGCCGGCGCCAGGGAATCGCGTGTTTCTGCTTGCTTCTTTCTACATTTATGCTGTTCGATAACAGGGTGCCAAGATGAAAACCATGCTTTTGTTTCCCCCTACTTGGCATCCCTCCCAGCCATACCTGAGTCTTCCGTCGCTCACCGGCTTCCTCAAGCAAGAGGGGATCACGGACATCGTCCAGCGGGATCTCGGCATCGAGGTCCTCGACGGCTTCCTCAGCCAAGCCACCGGCCGTGACACCTACGAGCGGATGCAGGAAAAGGTCAGGACCCTGGAACGGCTGGGGACGCAAGGGGAGACGGGTCCCTCGAGCCAGGAGCACCTCGCCCGGATGAAAGAAGCCCTGGACTGGTTTCCGCCGCTCTACGACCACATCGAAGCAGCCAAAGAGATCCTGCGCTCCGAGCAGTTCTACGACCCGGACAAATACCGGGAGAGCCTGTTCCTCATCGATCGCTGGCTCGCCTTCATTTCGACGCTCTACTTTCCGACCCGCATCTCCGTGGTGGACAACCAGTGGCGGTACTCCATTTATTCCTCCAAGGACATCCTGAAGGCGGTCGCGGACGAGCAGGAGAATCCGTACCTGGAGGTCTTCCGGTCCTGCCTGGTGCCGGACATCGTGGCGCAGGCCCCCGACCTGGTCGGCGTGTCGATCACCGCGACGTCCCAGATCATGCCGGGCCTCACCCTCTGCCGCCTGCTCAAGCAGGCGAACCCGGATCTGCATCTGACCATCGGCGGGAGCATCTTCACCAGGCTGGTGGACAACCTCCGGCGGGTCGAGGCGATGTTCCAGTTTGTCGATGACTTTGTGGTCTTTGAAGGGGAGACCGCCTTGCTGGAGCTCATCCATCAACTGGAGGGGAAGCGCGATTTCAGCAAGGTGCCGAATCTCATCTACCGGCAGAACGGGAAGATCAGCGTCAACCAGCCGTTCTTTTCCGAAAACATCAATGCGCTGGCGACGCCGAACTTTGACGGCTTTCCGTTCCGCCAGTACCTCGCGCCGCAGTCCGTTCTTCCCATCCAATTTTCCCGCGGGTGCTATTATAAGGACTGCGCGTTCTGCGCCTTGACGCTGGATCACCAGAACTTCCGGCAGCGGGCCCCGGAAAAGGTCACGGCCGACCTGCAAGGGCTCATGGCGCGGTACCAGACGCCGTTCTTCTTCTTCACCGACGAGTGCTTCGCCCTGTCGCCGACCAAGCGTCTCTGCGGCCACCTCCTCGAGACCGGGGTCAACGCCCAGTGGACCTGCGAGATGCGGTTCGAGAAGAACCTGACGCGGGACCTTCTCAAGCTGATGCGGGATGCGGGGTGCTTGAAGATCGTCTTCGGACTGGAGTCCTACAACCAGCGGGTGATGGATTTCATGAAGAAGGGGATCCAGCGCGAGCATGTCAACCGGATCGTCGACGATTGCCTGGATCTCGATGTCGCCGTGCACTGTTATGTCCTGATCGGCTTCCCCACCGAGACGGAGGCGGAAGCGATGGAAACCGCGAACTTCATCCGTGGGCACACCCGGCTGCACTCGTCCTACGGCTTCTCGTGCCAGCCCTGCCTCTTCGATCTGGAGAAAGAGGCGCCGATCATGAGCGACCCGGCCGGCTACGGCATCCGGCGGATCATGCGGCCGGCGTCGGAGGATCTCAGCCTGGGCTACTTCTACGAGGTGATGGAAGGGATGAAGCCCGACGAAGCGGAACGGGTCTACCAGCACGTGTACGAAAAGGTCAGCGAGGTGGTGTGCGAGCTGCCATTCAATTACTCCATGGCGGACGGGCTGCTGTACATCGCCCGCGCTAAGACGCACCCGGTCGCGACGGGATAGCAGCGGCGTGAGCGATCCGGTCGAGGAGCCCTGATGGCCGAGTCCGTGACGACCCAGAAAGTTCGCGCCGGCGCCGAGACCGGCAGCTTGCTCTTGGAATATTTCCTGAAAGCCTTGCTGATCGCGGGGCTCTGCGAGCTCATCCTCTACCGTCTGGTGTCCCGACTGGGGATGCACCTGTCCAAGGTCGCGAAGGAATACGTGGTCGTCGAGTATTTCCTGCGGGGGGCGTCCGCCGTCGGCTTCGTCTTGATGAACTTTTCAGCGATCCTCGTGTTTCTCGTCCTGCTGGTGCTGCTCTTCTACAAGATGAACGGGTTGCTGGCCCGGCCCCTGGACCGGATCGTCGTACCGATGGTGTCGTTGCTCCTTGCGCTGACGGCGGCGTTCCTGCTGTTCCCGCCACGCATGTTGGGCTCGGTCGTCTACAACGGGCTGACGGTGGTGCTCCTGTGGACCCTCGTGGTCCAGTATTGCCGGGC
>VBOO01000254.1 GCA_005877505.1 Nitrospirota bacterium | reverse complement strand
TGTTCGTGCTGATCGTCGTCATCTTTTACTTTGTGATTTACCGGCCGCAGAAGCAGCAGCGCGAAAAGCATCAGGCGCTGATCAGCCAGCTCAAGAAGGGGGACAAGGTCGTGACGAGCGGGGGGATCTGGGGGACGGTGACGAACGTCGGCAAGGAGACCGTGACCGTGCAGGTGGCGGAAAACGCCAAGATCAAGGTGGCCCGGGACCATATCCTCCGAGTGCGCGGGGATGAAGCAGATGACTGACAGGTGCCGCCTATGAAACCCGTCGCGGGGCGCTTAATTCTGTTAAGCATCGCGGTGCTCGTGTCGCTGGTGTTCTTTTTGCCCTCCACGCCGCTGTTCTCCGCCATGCCGGATTGGTGGAAACAGTACTTGCCCAACAAGGGCATCACGCTCGGCCTCGACCTGCAGGGCGGCATCCACTTGGTGCTGGAGGTGGAGGCGGAGCGCGCCATCGAGATCAAGATGGATCGGGACGTCGCCAGCATGACGGAGCTCTTCGCCGAGAAGAAGCTCCAGGTGGAGAGCGTCAAGCGGACCGGCCCGATCGAGATCACGGTCGCGCTCGCGACCCCGGAGGCCAAGGAGGCGGTCCTCGCCCTGACCGACGATCAGTTCCCCATGTTGAGCGGGCGGTCGTCCGGCGATCGCACGCTGGTCTATTCCCTGAAACCCGACGAAGCCGAGCGAATCAAGAAGGCGGCCGTCAGCCAGGCCCTTGAAACCGTCCGGAACCGCGTGGACCAATTCGGCGTGGCCGAACCGCTAATCCAGCAACAGGGCCTTCGACAGATCGTCGTGCAACTGCCCGGGGTGAAAGACCCGGCGCGGGCCAAGGCCCTCATCAAGAACACGGCCTTGCTGGAGTTTAAGCTCTTGGATGAAGACAACAAGCTCGCGCGTGAGCTGCCCAGTCATGTGCCTGCGGGGAAAGAAGAGGACATCCTCAAGGAAATCGGGCCGAAAATCCCTCCCGAGGACGAGATCCTCTTCGAGCGTCAAGTGGACAAGCAGACCGGGAGGGTCACGAAGACGCCCTATCTCATCAAGAAACGAGCGGTCCTGACGGGCGACGTCCTGACGGACGCCCGTGTGGCGATCGGTCAGTTCCAGGAAGCCTACGTGTCGGTGACCTTCGACAGCACCGGCGCCAAACTGTTTGAACGGATCACGGCGGAGAACGTCAAGAAGCGCATGGCCATCATCCTGGACAATACCGTCTATTCGGCGCCGGTCATTCAGGAGCGGATCGGTGGGGGCCGGGCCCAGATCACGGGCAGTTTCACGACGGAGCAGGCGAACGACCTGGCCATCGTCCTTCGGGCCGGCGCCTTGCCGGCTCCAGTGAAGATCATCCAGGACCTGACGGTCGGGCCTTCGCTGGGACGGGACTCGATCGGAAAGGGCGTCCGCTCGACCGTGATCGCCGGCGCCCTGGTGATCCTCTTCATGGGGGTCTATTACCGGCTCTCCGGCGCCATCGCGGATTTGGCCCTCATGCTGAACCTCGTCTGTTTGGTCGGCGCGCTCGCCGGGCTCAACGCCACTCTCACCCTGCCGGGCATCGCCGGGATCATCCTGACGATCGGGATGGGCGTGGACTCGAACGTGCTGATTTTGGAGCGGATCCGTGAGGAGCTCCGTACGGGCAAGCCGGTCCGGCCGGCCGTGGACGCCGGCTATGACAAGGCGTTCCTGACTATTGTGGATTCGCATGTGACCACGCTGATCACGGGGTTCGCGCTGTTCTTGTTCGGGACCGGGCCGATCAAGGGATTTGCCGTCACCCTGTGCCTGGGCATTGCGATCAATCTCTTTACGGCCCTGGTGGGGACGAAGGTCATCTATGACCTGCTGAACCGGCGGGGGCGGATGGAACGGCTCAGCATCTAGGGGCGGCTATGATTGAAATCCTCGGCAAAACGTCCATCGATTTCATGGGAATGCGGAGATACTCCTTCGCCTTTTCGGGCGTACTGGTCCTGGTCGGCCTGCTTGCGCTGGTCCAGATCTGGCGTGGGGCGGCGAATCTGGGGATCGATTTCGCGGGCGGGACCGCCGTTCAATTGAAGTTCGACCAGCCGGTTTCGATGGAGCAGGCCCGGCAGGCCTTAAGCCGCCACGGGTTCGGGGAGGTTGAGATCCAGGATATCACCCAAGGCAACAAGCTGCTGATCCGCGTCAAGGCCCAGACGACCATCGAGGAGAAGGTCGCCGAGAAGGTCTTGGAGATCTTCAAGCAGGATTTCCCGTCGATCCCCTTCGTCGTCGATTCCAGTTATGAGATCGGCCCGACCATCGGGCAGAAGCTCCAGAAGGACGCGCTCATCGCCATCTCGATTTCAATGCTCGGCATCATTCTCTATGTCGCGGCCCGCTTTGAGTTCCGGTTCGGGATTGCGGCGGCGATCGCCACCTTTCACGACGTGCTGGCCGTGCTGGGGATCTTCTTCGTGTTGGAGAAGGAGATCACCCTCCTGATCGTCACTGCCCTCCTGACGCTGGCGGGGTATTCGTTGACCGACACCGTCGTGGTCTTCGACCGGATCCGGGAAAATCTCAGGCTGCGCCATCGGGATCCGCTCGAGACGGTCATCAACAATGCCGTGAACCAGGTTCTGAGCCGGACGGTCGTGGTGTCGCTGACCGTCATTCTGGTCCTCATCCCGTTGAACCTGGCCGGGGGGGAAGTGCTGCACGACTTTTCCCTTGCCTTGCTCCTGGGCGTCATCGTCGGGACCTACTCTTCGGTGTTCGTCGCCAGCCCCCTGCTCATCCTCTGGAAAGGGACTCCGGGAAAGCTGCTCCGCCGGCGCTAGTAGTGTTACCTCCACTTGACAATCAAAGATATTCCAAGGAAACTAAAGAGTTACAGGCCACCATGGTGTTACCATATTGAAACAGTCCAGCCGACGCCAGAGCCTCCAACAGCGGATCATCACCGCTATGGTGCTGATCGGGCTCCTGCCCCTCAGTTTCGCGTTCGTCATCACCTATCTTGAAGAGCGCCAGGCCATCCGGGATGCGAT
>VBOO01000247.1 GCA_005877505.1 Nitrospirota bacterium | reverse complement strand
TGGAGAATTAGCGTCGTTCCATACGCCACCAGCCCTGCTCCGGGCAACGTGAACAGCCAGGCGTACATGATCCGCATCGTCACCCCCCAGCGCACCGCCGAGAGTCTGGTGACGGCTCCCACTCCCATGATGGACGACGTGATGGTATGCGTGGTGCTGACCGGCATGCCGAAATGCGCCGTCCCCAGCAGGATCAACGCCGCGCTGGTATTAGCCGCGAACCCATGGACCGGCTCCATCTTGACGATGCGCATCCCAAGCGTCCTGATTATGCGCCACCCGCCCGCAGCCGTCCCCAAGCCCATCGCGACGGCACACGAGAGGATGACCCAGGTTGGCACTGCGACGTGGTCGAGATGCCCGGCAGACACCAGCGCGAGCGTGATGATTCCCATCGCCTTCTGCGCATCGTTGGCGCCGTGACTGAACGACATCAAGCTGGATGAGACCAGCTGCAGGCGTCGAAACGCCCGATTGGCCGGTCCGCGCGGCACCCGATAGACCATCCAGTAGGTGGCGAGGATAAACAGGTACCCCAGCACGAATCCCACAAGCGGCGAAAAGAGCATCGCCTCCAGCACCTTCTGCAACCCTGACAATTTGACCGCTGACAGGCCGCTCTGGGCGAGCGCGCCGCCGATGATTCCGCCGATCAGGGCGTGAGAAGAGCTCGTCGGGAGCCCTAGCATCAGCGTGAACAGGTTCCATGCGATGGCGCCGACCAAGGCGGCCGCGACGGTCGTCTGCTGGATCACCGACGGTTCGACGATCCCTCCGCCGATCATCTTGGCCACGGCGGTGGACATAAAAGCGCCTGCGATGTTCAAGACGGCGGCGAACAGCACCGCCCATCCCGGCGTCAGGACATGGGTTGAGACGACGGTGGCGATGGCGTTGGCGCTGTCGTGCCAGCCGTTCGAGAAATCGAACGCCAGGGCAAGGGCCACGACGAGAACCAAAATAAGTGTGGGATCCATCACAGGCGAGCCGGCGACGGGTGGAATGAAATACCGGAGCTAGCGAGGCTAGCCCGGATTATCCATGGATGTCGTAGCGAGGCCGCAGTAGATATTCATGGATAGTCCGGGCTACGCATGCTTCAACAAAATGCGTTCGAGGATGTTGGCCACATCCTCACAGCGATCGGTGCCATCCTCGAGACTCTCATAGATCTCTTTCCACTTGATGACGGCCATCGGGTCCTTCTCGTCCTCGAACAAGCGGCCGATCGCGTCCCGCGTGATGCGATCCGCGTCGTTTTCCAGGCTGTTCACCGTGACGAAGCAGGCGTTCAAATCGGTCGTCTTGCCCAACTGCGCGATGCCGCGGCCGAGTTCTTCACACGCCCGGTGAATGATGTCCGCCAGTTGGATCGCCTCGTGCGTCGGCTTCTCGATCTTGTAGATGGCCATCCGATCCGTCACCGCTTCGATACAGTCCAGCACGTCGTCGAGCGCGCTGGCCAGCCCGTAGATGTCCTCCCGATCGATCGGCGTGATGAAGGTCTGGTTCAATTTCCTGATGATCGAATGGGTGATGGCGTCCCCGGCCGACTCGATCCGCTTGATCTCTCGAGCCTGGCGCTCGACATCCTCGTAGGACTCCATCGTCTCTTTCAAGCGGCGGCTGCCGAGGACCATGTTCTGCGCCGCCTCATTGAACATCTCGAAAAAGGCGGGCTCGCGCGGGAAAAGATTGAACATACAGGATGGCTCCGAGAACAGGTCAGGCCTTGTCGATTTCAGGCAATCGCTAGCATAACGTCATCACTGGAATAAATCAACGCTGCCCTTTCTCCAATCTAGTTGTATCTTTCAACGCCTCGCGCCAGGCCTGCACCATGGCCGGATCCACATCCACCAGCACCACCGTTTGGAGCGCATGCGGCACGAATGCCCGAATCGCTTTGATCATCATCGCCGCCGCATCCGCATGCGCCACGCCACCCACGCCGGTGCCCATCCCCGGGATGGCCACCGAGGCAAAGCCGCGCGCATCCGCCAGTGCAAGCGCCGCCCGCGTGGCACGCGCCACGTTCTGAGGAGCGATCCGCATGGCCGGCTCCGGCATCGTGGGCGCATGGATGACTGCCTGGTAACGGGTGCGCCCGCCAGAGGTCAGGATTGCGCTACCGACCGGAATCGGCGCCTGGCGCCGGGCTTCCTCATCCACCTCAGGTCCGGCCGCACGCTTGATCACCCCCGCGACCCCTCCCCCCATGATGCCGCGACTGTTGGCGGCGTTCACGATCGCCTGCACCTGCACTTCCAGGATGCTGCCCTGGACCACGCTGATCTGAAGACGCTCCCCGTTCACTTCGTCAGATGCCTCCGATGGCAAAGCGCAAGCGGGCCTCGGCGATCTTCGCGTCGTATTGCGTCGCGGCCAACCGTGTTTCCGCTTCAGTGGCTGCCACTTCGCTCTGGGTCACCTCTACGATCGAACTCAAGCCCAACTTGTACCGTTGGCTCGCAAGGGTCAGCGCCTCACCCGCGATTCTGACCTGCTCCTCCACCACCTTGATTTGTTGGATTAAGGTTACCAAATCGA
>VBOO01000248.1 GCA_005877505.1 Nitrospirota bacterium | reverse complement strand
TCCGTCGATTGGCCGGGGAACGAGCAGAGCACCGGCCCGCGTGGACGTGGCCGCGCGGGATGCAGCTAGGTCGGTTACCAAGGAGAGATCACTGGGACCGGCCTCGCTTAGCCCGGCGACGCCGGAGATGACGAAATCAGGACGTCCCAGGAGCGTTCCCTGGGTGAGAGCGGCGATCTGTTCGAGGGGGACGAAGAAGGCAGGCATGGTTAGAGGCGGTCATGCATGGGCCGGTTTCTCCCTGGGTGTGTCCATCACATCGTCTGAGAGCGCCTTCGGCTCGACCAGCTTCAGCCAGGCCAGCAGGTGATCGTCCTCCGCCGAAGGGTCCTGCTCCACCGAGACGCGAAGCGAAGGAAAAAAGTCCTTCCACAGCAAGGCGTGGCGCAGAATCTGGTTCAGCCACGCGCTATCCAGCGTGACCGTGCATGCGGCGGCCTGATCTCCGGTGCGCTCGAACGTCAGCGCTCCGGCATCGCATCGCACGAGGAAGTCCCCGCCGCAGGAGCCTTCCACCACGAACCGGATCTCCATCTTGAGCTCTTCCACCATGGACTCGTTCGTCTCGCCCACGCGTTGCACGTACGCCTTAAAGGGTTCGAAGAGGTCTTCAGTCGGTTGCGGCAACGACGCCAGGCACGCCGCGCATGCAGGGCTCATTCGGTCGGCATAGGCCTTGAGATACGCGTCCTTCCGGTCGAACGAGAACTCCTGCCGGATCGCTTGATTGGGCATGAACTCGCCGTTGATCAGATTCAGCCGATCCCCTGGGAGGGGGATCTCCAGGCGACGCGTATAGCCGCGCACGCGCAGCCAATCGTGCGCGCGCTTTTGGTCCGGCGCGATGCCTTTCCCGCCCAGGTCATCGTTGAACCGAAACAGGGAGTCCTCCAGGAAGGCCGGAGGACCGGTGTAGGGCAGCCCGATTCTGGGCGCCATCCGGTCCAGCGTCTGGAAGGCATACTCAAGCTGCTCGACGCGCTTCTGCACGGAAAGGGCCAGCATCTTCTCTTCGGGATGGCGGTAGCAGACCGGGTTCCAATCCGCCCCGGCGCACTGGACGAGCAGCGCGTCGTTCCGTCCCCTGAGGCGATATTTCAGGGTGTCGCGCTGTTTCACGGAGAGCCGGGCGTTGCTCATGTTGATCAACACGGCCTCTCTGGTCTGGAAGGTCGCAGCCGCGCACGGAGCAAGCGGCGCGTCTTCGGTGGTGAACAGAACCCGCAAGCCTTCGCCGAGTTGGTGGTCAACACCGGGCTTGACCTCTGTGATTGGATTCGTGCACGCGGCTCGAATTTTGGTCCAGAGCGAGCGGGACGGGTGCTGAGGAATGATGACAGGGATGCCCGGCGCGATCTTCTCGGAGAGGAACGCGGCGTCGAGATGATCCTGGTGCTCGTGGGTAATGACGACGGCGGCGAGATCGCGGTAGTCCCGCTCCCACAAATGATGGTTGCACGGGAACTGGAACCAGCTTGCATGAAACGCCCCGCGCGGTGAGAGCCACGGATCGCAGGCCACGCGCATCCTCCCAGACGCGACGATGAACCCGGCGTGGCCGAGGAACTCAACCTGCATCGCTTGTATCCCTCACGTGAAAGTCCCAGCATAAACGGTTCGTGCGATGCATTCAAGACACACCTGCGGCGTCAGTAGCCGTGAGGTCTTGGCCGAACGGCGTTCGGATAGTTTGCAACGGTGCACAGGCTTCTCTACAATCCTGGCCCGATGGTTAAGGTTAAAATTTGCGGGAACACCAATCTGGACGATGCGATGGAGGCGGTGCAGGCCGGCGCGGACGCCGTCGGGTTCGTGTTCTACGCCAAGAGTCCGCGGGCGGTGGACCCCAAGGCGGCCTCCGAGATCATCTCCCGCCTGCCGCCGTTCGTGGTGCCGGTGGGTGTGTTCGTGAACGAAGACCTGAGCATCGTCCGCCGGATCATGGAGCGGTGCACCATCCCCCTGGCCCAACTACATGGCGAGGAGTCTCCCCAGTATTGCGCCGAGCTCGGGCGCCCGGTCCTCAAGGCTATCCGCGTCCGCGACAGCCGGGACCTCGATCGCATGACCGCCTACCAGGTCAGCGGGTTCGTGCTGGACGCCTTCGTCGAGGGGCAGCCGGGCGGGACTGGCGTCACGATCGACTGGGACCTGGCGGCGCAGGCCCAAATGCTGGGCCCCATCATTCTGGCCGGCGGCCTGACCCCCGACAACGTGCTGGAAGCCGTCCGCCAGGTCCGGCCGTACGCCGTGGATGTCACGAGCGGAGTGGAGGCCTCGCCGGGCAAGAAGGACCATGCGAAGGTGCGGGCCTTCATCGCCAATGCCAAAAGCTGGACCTGGTAGTGGGTACGGGAGGGGCGCGTCGGGTACCCGTTGCTCGGGGCACCAGTTGCTCTTCAATTGCAACGGGTCACCAGCAACGGGTGATGGGCCCCCTCCCGCAATGGTGGTGGCGCTAAGATGGTAGATTGAATGCTCGCGCCCCCGTAGCCTATACTCCCGCTATGATGCAACTTCCCAATGCACGCGGTCGCTTCGGCGCCTTCGGCGGGCGGTATGTCCCCGAGACTTTGATTCCCGCCCTCGATGAGCTATCCCGGAAGTACGACAAGGCTTGCCGCGACCCGAAGTTCAAAGCCGAGCTGGACTATTACCTCCGGCAGTATGTCGGCCGCCCGACGCCGCTCTATTACGCCGAGCGGCTGAGCAAGAAGCTCGGCGGGGCGAAGATCTACCTCAAGCGCGAGGACCTCTGCCACACCGGCGCGCACAAGATCAACAACACGATCGGCCAGGCACTCCTGACCCTCCGCATGGGGAAGAAGCGGGTGATCGCCGAGACCGGCGCGGGCCAGCACGGCGTCGCCGTGGCCACGGTGGCGGCGCTGTTCGGCCTGCAGTGCGAAGTGTACATGGGAACGGAGGACATGGAGCGCCAGGCCCTGAACGTCTTCCGCATGCGCCTGCTCGGGACGACCGTCACGCCCGTCCACGCGGGGAGCCGCACGCTGAAGGACGCCATCAGCGAGGCCATGCGGGACTGGACAACCAACGTCCGCACTACGCACTACATCCTCGGCTCGGTCCTTGGCGCGCACCCATATCCGATGATGATCCGGGACTTCCAGTCCGTGATCGGCCGGGAGACACGCAAGCAGATCCTCCAGGCGGAAGGCAGGCTCCCGGACTACCTCGTCGCGTGCGTGGGCGGGGGGAGCAACTCGATCGGCCTGTTCACGCCGTTCCTCAAGCACAGGAAGGTGAAGATGGTCGGGGTCGAGGCGGGCGGGCTCGGGATCGAGAGCGGCAAGCATGCGGCGCGCTTCGCCACAGGCTCGGTCGGCGTCCTGCACGGGACCATGACCTATCTCCTCCAGGACGACGATGGGCAGATCCAACTGACCCATTCCGTCTCGGCGGGGCTCGACTACGCGGCGGTCGGACCGGAACACGCCTTCTACAAGGAGCGGGAGCGCATCAGCTACGCCTCTGCCACGGATGAAGAAGCCATGGTGGCGTTCGATCTGCTGAGCCAGACGGAAGGCCTCATGCCTGCGCTCGAGCCCGCGCATGCCATCGCCCACGTGATGAAGCTCGCCCCGACGCTCAAGAGGAGCCAGGTCATCGTCCTCAACCTCTCGGGCCGGGGAGACAAGGACGTGCAGCAGGTGGCGCGGCTCAAAGGGGTCTCGTTGTGAATCGAATTGACTCGGCGTTTCAACGGACGCGCGAGCGCGGCGAGAAGACCCTGATCGCCTACGTGATGGCGGGCGATCCGACCCTGGAGGATACCGAGGCGTACGTGCTGGCGCTGGCGCAGGCCGGGGCCGACATCATCGAGCTAGGCGTGCCGTTCTCCGATCCCATCGCCGACGGGCCGGTCATCCAGCAGGCCGCGGAGCGCGCGCTCCGCTCCGGCACCACGCTGAAGGCAATCCTGGCCGCGGTCCGCTCGCTCCGGACGAAGACCCAGATTCCGCTGGTGCTCATGGCCTACTACAATTCCGTCTTCCGCTACGGCGAGGCGGCCTTCTGCCGCGACGCGGTCGCCGCGGGCGTGGATGGGCTCATCGTGCCGGACATGCCGCCGGATGAGGCGGGGACGATCCATCCGTTGGCCGAAGCCGCCGGGCTCGATGTGATATTCCTCCTGGCGCCGACCAGCACGGCCAAGCGTGAAGCGGCGGTGGCCCGGCTCTCGCGGGGCTTCATCTACTATGTGTCGCTGACCGGGATCACGGGGGCGAAACTGACGGACAAGGCCGATGTGGAAAAGAAGGTGCGCGAGATCCGGCGCTACACCCAGACACCGGTGGCGGTGGGGTTCGGCATTGCCACGCCGGAGGACGCCCGCGAGGTCGCGCGCATCGCCGACGGGGTGATCGTCGGCAGCGCGCTCGTCAAGATCATCGCTGCAGGCGGCCTCCCAGTCGTCACCAAACGCCTTACAGCCTTCACCCGCTCCCTCAAGGCCGCAACGTTATCGAGCTAGCGCTTCCAGCCGTCCGCTTGTCTGCGAACATCAAATTGAGATATCATAGTCGCATATCGTATCCAGATATTGAGGAGAAGCATCATGGGCGCGATCTCATTAAAGATGCCGGACGACCTGTTGGAGACCAGCGGACGGTGCGCCGAGGTTCTGCGCTTGTCCAGGGCAGAATACATCCGTCGCGCTGTCGAGCGGATGAATAGGGAAACGCGCGCCCGCCTTCGAGCGGGCCGGTTGGCCGAGGTCTCCAAGAAGGTCCGTAAGGAGAGCATGCGGGTCAATGCCGAATTTGCTGCCATCGAGCATGACTCGGACGCCTAACCGGGGAGAGGTCTGGCTGGCGAATCTCGTCCCTCGACACGGTACGGAGCCGGGCAAGACCAGGCCGGTTCTGGTTGTGCAAGCCCAGGCTCTTCTCGATGCCGGCCATCCTTCCACCCTGATTATTCCATTGACGACCAGCCTTGTTGATGATGCCGAACCGCTTCGTATCCGCATCGCACCATCCGGCCGGTTGCGCCGCGGTTCCGACCTCCTCATCGATCAGCTAAGGGCTATTGATAATCGGCGTCTCACTCAAGGCCCGATGACCCGTCTTCCCCCTTCCCTGATGGCTCGGGTCGGAGAGGCCATCCGCGAGGTGCTTGACCTTGTCGAGCACTAGAGCTGATTTCGCTCGTTTGTCAAATCTCTTTCACCCGCTCCCTCAAGGCCGCCACCCTCTTGGGGGTTTTCTAGAAAACCGCCTCGTTATCTTCTGTTCCCCATTCATATATTGATCCCGACTGCTGAATTCGTTATACTTTTTATAAAACGGAGCCATATTTATGGCTATCATACAAATCTCTACAAAGGGCCAAGTGCTGATTCCCAGGCAACTGCGAAGGAAGTTCGGATTCAAGCCCGGCGAAAAAGTCCAGTTGACGGAAGAAGATGGGCGCCTTGTCATCACAGCGGTCCCTCCTGATCCGATAGCTGCGGCCACCGGCTTTCTCAAGGGCAGGTTTTCGTTGACCGCCGATCTCCGCCGAGAACATCGAGACGAGGCACGCCGTGAGCGAAAAGCTCGTCCTCGATAGCTTTGCGCTGGTCAGCCTCTTTCACCGTGAGTCCGGGTGGGAACGTGTGCAAGCGGCTCTCTATGACCAAGACAAGGCCCAGACACGGGCCCTTCTGAACTGGATTAATTGGGGAGAATTCTATTACATCGTCAAACGGCGTGTAGGGATGACGAAGGCAGCGGAGGCGCTACGCCTTCTCGAACAACTCCCGATTGAGTTACATCCTATGGACCATCCCCTCGTGAGAGCGGCTGCCGAAGTGAAAAGCGAATATGCTGTTTCCTACGCCGATGCATTCTGTATCGCAACGGCTCAGCGAGCCAATGGGACCGTTTTAACCAATGATCCCGAGTTCCGTGCGGTCGAGCATCTGATCAGGATTCGGTGGCTTTCAAAACGATGAGAACCCGCTCCCTGAAGGCCGCCACCCTACCGGCGTAACTTCACCCAATCCCGCCGAGCTTTTCCATAACCCTCGCCCATGGCCCGTTGCATCTGAGGAGCAACGGGCAGCCCCGGAGAGGGCAGGGTGATTGACCTGCGACTCAGAGGAAGTTACACTAGAGTGTCACTTCTCCGGAGGGAGGAAAAATGCGATTGGCGGGCGTCAAGGAATTGAAACAGCAAACGATGGAACTGCTCAAAGAGACCGCCAAGGGGGACATCATCATCACGGCTCATGGCAAACCCATGGCGGTCCTACACCACGTGACTGAAGATGATTTGAGCGATTACCTCATCGAGCACGATCCGGCGTTCAAGACCAAAATCGAGTCGCATCGGCGGCAGGGCCATGCTGGCCATGTTGAAACGGAAACGTGCCGCCCGGAAAGTTTAGGGTCGTTTACAGCGCTGCGGCCCAGGCAGACCTGGAACGACTTGATCCCGACGATGCCATACAGGTTGTAAGCGACGCGGCGATTCATCTACCGGATTCTCCTTTTCCCATCGGCAAGATCAGGCTCAAGCGCCTCAGTGGCTTTACCCCGCCGCTATACCGCCTCCGCAGTGGCGACTTTCGGGCGTATTACAGAATCTGCGGGAACGAGGTCGTCATTCTGCGGGTCACCGACAAGAAAGACGCCGAGAAATTGCTCAAGCGGCTTCGATAAACCTATAGAGGGGACCGGCTTCAACTAGATCCTTCGCTTTGCTCAGAATCACACTGACCGCTGGGGCAGGCGGGGCGGGCGGCGGGGCTACGAAGAACGGTTCTGAATCCAAAGAAGGGCGTATCGCGATACGCCCCTACTCCGCGTCTCCGATCTGCACGAATTCGTGCTCGCCGAAGATCGCCGACTCGTGCGTGTAATGTTT
>VBOO01000059.1 GCA_005877505.1 Nitrospirota bacterium | reverse complement strand
TTCTCGGTCGGAGGGAACGCGCCGGTGCCCTTGTTGGCGAAAATCGGTGTGTAGTCCTCACTGGCCGCCTCGTCGATATAAGGCTTGGCGAACTCCAGCGTGATCGTCGTCATGCCCATCTTGCGGGCGGTCTTCTCGATCTTGGCCTTGCACCGGCGCCGCTGAAAGCCCGCCGGGACCGCGCGGATGGCATCCTTGGCGTCTTTGGTCCAGGTCATCGGCACGTCGTCGTAGGCGAGCTCGGTCTCGAGCGCGCCCTCGGTCTTGGCCGCCGCCTCGAACATGCTTTTGTCGATCAGCGTGAACGTGTCGCCCGCGGCCTTGCAGATCGGACACACGACCGGCTGGTCGCCCTTCGCCGTGTAGCCGCACCTGCTGCAGAGCCAGTAGCTCTGGCTCATGCGGTCGAGGTAGGCCTGCGTGCCGGGGCTGACCGCGGGTTTCTCTTCCACGATACCGGATATCATGCCGGCGAGCGTCGAGCCCATCATGTCGCGGGCCACGCCGTCGTCGGCCTGCATCGCGTTGCGGTCGATGCCCTGCGCGTCGAGCGTGGCGCCGAGCTGCTTCATCGCCTCCATCGCGCCCTTGGGCAGGATATGACCGACGGCCGCGTCCACCACCGAGTTACTGATGATCGTGTGGCCCTTTTCGATCGCGTACCGGTGGATGGCGGTCTTGGCCACGCCGCGGGCGAACACTGGGATCTTCTCCATGCGGCGCAGCGCTTCCTCGGTCCACGCGATCGTGTATTCGGCCTGCTGGTCGATCGGCGGGACGTACTTCTTGTTGGAAATCATCACGTGGCAGTCCGCCATGCGTAAGAGATTTTCGGTGTTGGAGCCGATGTCCATGTCGTCGTCGCTGTGTACGCCGATCCGGCCCACCACCAGCATCCAGGGCTTTTCGCGGCGGACGTACTGAAGCACCTTCTCGAAGGCCTTGCCGTCGAGAAGGGTCGTCTTGATGTCCTGCCCGTCGGCCTGGGCGATCTCCCGGCCGATGTCGAGGTGCGCCTGGTAGATCTTGGCCAGCCCGCTGTCAATGATCTCCTCGTGCAGCTTTTCCTGCTCCTTGAAGCGGAAGACCTTGCCGGCCTCCTCGTTGAGGACGCCGGAGATGCTGTGGAAGGCGGCGTAATGGAAATAGGGATCGAAGGCCGAAACCGCCTCCACCGGCTTGTTCAGGGCCTTGCCAAGCGCCAGGGCGGTCTTGAGGCCTCCGAACGAAAAGTGGCTGCCGTCCAGCGCGACCAAGATGGAGCCGCCGTTCATCGGAAACGTGTTCTTTATGACGAGGATGTCCGACGCGCGCACGCGCCTGACGACCCGCTCAGTGACCCCGCCGAGGACGCTGTCTTTCACGGCGCCCACGCCCAGGGCGCCCATGATGACGAGGTCGTAGGCGTTGGTGTTGATGTCCTCGACGAGGACCTTGAAGTTGCGACCTTCGAGGGATCGCCGTTCGACCGGGATGTTCGCTTCGGCACCCTTCTTGTCCACGATGTCCAGGTAGGAGTCCGTGATGATCTGCAGGCCGCGGGTGATCAGCGAATCGTGGATCTGCCGCTGCCGCTCGAGTTCGTTCTCGTCGTGGTACTCCTCGGGGAGGCCCGCTTCCATCTGCTTGAAGCGCTTGTCGTGCATCTTGGCCGCGTACACGTGGCTGCCGACGAGTTTGGCCCCGAACGTCTTCGCCAACAAGACCCCGACGTCCAGTGCCATGTTCGAATAGTCGGAGTTGTCAACGGGGACGTAAATCGTTTTGTACATACCGTCTCCTTACAGGGACAAAGAAGCTATTCCACCTGCGGTGGAAGGTGTTTGGTAGCCTGTGGGATCGTCCTTTTTTCTATGCCCTTGTTGCTTCTAAGAGGGCGAAAAACAACGTATGCTAGCATCGGGTTTTGAGGAAATGCAACAGTTTTCTAGGCCGGAAAAGGGCCCTTTTCACCAGAGATTTACGCGAGTTGAGAATCTCTTCCAGGGTCAGCAACACGTCGCGTCCGGAGTTCAATTCCACCCCTCGGAGGAGGCTCGCGTCGGCATACCGACTGCCCCGTACGTCCAAGGCTGGAGGCGAGCCGGACCAGGGCCGGGGATCGTGACTACCGATGCGGGGCCCCTTCTTACAGTTCCAGGCGGCCAAACAGGCCTTGCCGATCAGCTTGTTGAGCGGGGCCGGGTTGTACAAGAGCTTCCGGATGCTGGACGGGCTCAGCCTCAGCGGGTTATAGCCCGACGAGAGATACCCTTCCTCCAGCAGCCGGGCTTCTAGATCCGTGTGCGGCTGGATGCCCAGGAAGAACATCATCGGGAAGACGCGGTCTTCGCCGAGGATGGCCGCAATCTTCTTGTACGACTCGATGGAGTCGCGCAGCGTTGTTTCCGTCTCGTCCGGCGCGTTGAGCGAGTAGTTCAGGATCACCTTTCCGTTGAACCCGGCTTCGGCCAGGTAGCGGCAGCCGTCATACAGGCGGTCCAGCACGAAGCCCATGTGCAGGCCGTTCAGGACCTCCTGCGAGCCGGAGGTGATGGCGACTTCCAGATCGCCGACGCCCGAGCGGACCATGAGCTGGGCGATCTCCGCGGTGATGAGCGACGTGCGGATATAGCCGGACCACTCAATCTCAAGGCGCTCAGCGATGATCCGCTCCATAATCTCGGTGCACTGGGGGTAGGCGGCCTTGCCGGTGATGAACTGGGCGTCGGTGAACCAGAACCGGCGCGTGCCCCACTGACGAGCGTGCTGCGCAATGTCATTGACGACCAGCGCGGCTGGGCGGTAGCGGACGGACTTGCCTTCCAGGTAGGGGTAGAGACAGAACGCGCAGTCGTACGGGCAGCCGCGCTTGCTCTGCACGCCGATGCAGTCGTCCGTGTAGGCGGTGTACTGCGGGAAGATCTTCGTGATGTACGGGAGGTCGACGGACAGGTCGTCGAGGCTGGTAAAGCTCTGCCCCGCGCCGGTGATCGTCTGGCCATTCTGTCTAGCGATGAACCGCTCGCCGTGGAGCGGCCGCCCCTCGACCATCTTGAGGACAGCCTCTTCGCCCTCGCCCAGGATGCCGATGGTGCCTTCCGGCAGCTTCTCGATGAGCTGCTCGGCGAAGGCGCCGAAGGCTCCACCGCCGATCAAGATCTGGGCGTTGGGGCAAATCTTCCGGATCAGCCAGGCGTGCGAGAGATTGGCCCGGATGCCGGAATAGTACTGATAGAGCGATTTCAGGCCTGCAAGCGACGCGGCGGCCTTCTTGAATGGATTGTTCGAGTAGTAGAAGGTGAACGCCTGCTCCAGCGAGGCGTCTCCCTCATGCGGCGAGAAGATCTGGATGTCGCGCCAGGAGAAGCAGACAAGGTCGGGGTGTACGTTCTCGGCGGTCTCGCGCACGGCCCTTGCGCGCTCGCCGGGGGGAATCTGCGACAGGTCGAGGATGCGCTGGCGGACCTCCGGGTGGCGCTTGTGGATGTAGTCGGCGAGATAGGTGCAGCCGACCGGATAGATCTGCTTGCAGGGCAGAAAGATGTGGAGGATGCTCTTCACTTGACGGCGACGTGGATGGCGACGATGCCGCCGCTCAGGTTGTGGTATTTGACCTTTTCGAAGCCAATTTCCCTCAGCAGGCGCGCAAGTCCGTCCTGGTCGGGGAAGGAACGGATCGAGGCCGGCAGATACCGATAGACGCCAGTGGTGTCCCCGGAGACCCTGGTCCCGATCCACGGCAGCAGGGTGAACGAGTACCAGTCGTACAGCCGGCGCAGCCAGCCCGCAACGGGGCGCGAGAACTCGAGGCAGATGAGCCGCCCGCCGGGCTTCAGCACGCGCCTGATCTCCTGAAGAGCCCGCGGTAGGTCCGCGACGTTCCGCATGCAGAAGCCTGTGGTCACCGCGTCGAAGGTTGCGTTGGGTGCCGAGAGATGTTCCGCGTTGGCCTGCACGCATACGATCTGGCGCTGCAGTGTTGCCTTGCGTACCTTCTCCACTCCAATCGCCAGCATGGGGCGGTTGAGGTCCGCGGCCACGATCCTGGCTTTTGCGCCAAGATGCCGCGCCGCCAACAGCGCCAAGTCAGCGGTTCCCGCCCCCGCATCCAGCACGAGTTTCACTGATTCCCTCGCCATCAACTCGACAGCCTTTCGTTTCCATGAATGATGCAAACCCAGGCTCAGTAGCGTGTTGTTCAAGTCATAGTAGCGGGCGATCGAGGAGAACATCCGCTGGACCGCCTGCTCCTTCTGCGGCCCGGTGCCAGACGGTGGCGCGGTCTCCCTCTGTTCTTCCAGCGTTAGCATAGGAATCGGCATCGTAGCACCCGCCGAAGACGCTGGGCAAGCAACCCAACCACCCTCACCTCATGAGGGGGGAGTGTCAGGAGGTGGGGACAGGCATCTTTTCCGACCAACAAAAGATCGTGAAGGACCGGAAAAGAAGCCTGTCCCCGTTCCCAGCTGATCATCACCCCGCCGCCTCCGGCGACATCGGCGCCACCCGCTTCATGAGAGCCCCGCAACTTTTGGCTAGACTCGTGTAGCTACAATCGTATATACTGCATAATTGATGGAGTTTGAGTGGGATGAAGCCAAGAACCAGCAGAACATAGCCAAACACGGAATTGACTTTGCGGATGCCCGGCGGATCTTCGACGAGCCAGTGCTCCTTCGGCCTGATGACCGAAAGGATTACGGCGAAAACCGTTTTATCGCAACTGGCGCAATGAGTGAGATTGTGGTTGTGATGACGTTTACTCTTCGGGCAGAGCGTATACGCATCATTTCAGTGAGAAAGGCGAATAAACATGAGCGCAAAATCTACCAAGACCAAGTCGCGTCGCAGCAGTACTGATTGGGAACGGTTGCGGCGAATGTCGGATCGGGATATCGACTACAGCGATATCCCGGAGACCGATGAAAAATTCTGGGCCAGCGCCAGAGTATTCGTACCCAGAGCGAAGACCCACCTCTCTGTGCGCCTGGATGAGGATGTGGTGGACTGGTTTAAGCGCCAGGGCCCTGGCTACCAAACTCGCATGAACGCCGTCCTGCGCTCCTACGTGCAGGCGGTTCAGTCAGCGAAGAGTCAGAAGCGCTGACCAAGCGAAAATAAATCTGTCCCAGCTTTTATGCACAGCTTTTATGCAGCTTTTATGTCCCAATTTTTACTTTCACGGGCCCCAAGAAAAAATAGAATCTGACTCGAATTACTTATTGGGAGGACCTTCTGAAGGACTTGTCGTAGATGACTATTTTGTCAATGCCGTCAAACCGATTAAATATCCCAGACCTTTTCAACCAAAAAATCACTCCGTCATATGCCCAAGTCTTAGCATTGTCTTTTGTTTTACCTGGCGCTAAAAGCGGCGAGCCATAAACCGCTTCAATATCTTGCAAAGATGACGTTAGAGTGATCCCTCGCGAAGTTTTTCCGTCAAAGTGTGGCAAGGTGCTGATCGTATTCAGGGTGTCATCGTGAAAATTGAATGTCAAACCGACCTTTGAATAAATGTAGTTTCTACTATATTCCGCTTTCGTTTGTTCAATAGAGTCTGGTTTCCCCAGAAATTGTATGACGTCATCAACTTTACTGTTACCAATGACTAGTGTCCCAAACCCTTTCCCTTCCACGAGAATCTTGTCTTGGGCAATGGACTGTGCGACATATACCGTAACCGATAAGAGGACAAGTGTAAGAATGAATCGTGATCCATTCATTTGAAGCATTTTGAGTATTCTAACTGTTGAGCATGTTGGTCTGGATATCTTAGTTTCCCAAGTACTTGCGATTCTAGCGATTGTCCGCGCTTTTGTGTGGCGTGTCGATATTCTTCCTACGGCCATCACCGTGCGCGGAAGACGATGCGGCGGGGTGGGATGGCTGCTTTCTCACGCGGCGGCGTGACGGCTTTTACCGCCTTCGCCTCCGCGGATTGCCTTGGCGAGATCGGCGGCGCTTGCGCCGAGCACGAGCAGGGAGCTGACCAGCAGGTCCATCGAGACGGATGGATCGCCCGCCTCCATTTTGGCGATGCGGGACTGGCTGGAGCGCAGGCGCTTGGCCAGCTCGACCTGCGACACCCCGTGTCGTTGTCGGCGATCGCGCAGGCTACGGCTCAAGGACAGCTTCATCTCAATGAGCGCGGCGTCGGACTCCGACAGGCCCAGAAACTCCTGCACCGACCCGACGGCCCATCCGGCCGCTTTGAGTTTCTCACGCTTGCTCTTTTTCATTCCTTCCCTCTCATACGCCCGTGAGTCGGTCGTAGTCTCGCAACCGGCGTTTGCAGGTTTCGAGGACCGCCCTGGGCGTCTGCCTTGTCTCTTTGCTGAAGACCTCCAGGACGACGACGGCATCAGGATCGGCCCGGTAGATGATACGGAACGTGGCGGCCACATCGTTGACGCGCAGTTCCTGGCACCGAGACCCGATAGCCGGCATCGGCCGGGAGTGCGGCAACGCCAACGTTTCGCCGCTCTGTAGCAGCCTGAGCAAGTAGCCGGCTTCGATTCTGGCTTTCTTGGAAAAGGGCGGCGTCTTCACTTCGCCGCGGAGCCAGACGATCGGCTTGCCGGCCTCGGACTTACTCACCTAGGCCGTCCGCCCTTGTCGGCTACTATATGTCAGATATGACATAATGTCAATTGACAAAGCGCCATGCTTCCCCTTCAAGGTCGCAGATTGCGATCGTGAATTTAGACATGGGTTCGAGTGCAATAGTTACTTAGGAGACAGGAAAGGGGTTGGCCCCTGACTAGGCGCGGAAGCCGATTCGTCGGGGCTTGAGAGGTGAAAGGGCCGTGGGGTCGAGAATGTCCATCACACGCTGGAGGATGGTCACGATAGTAGCCTCGTGAACGTCGAGGCGCCCTTTCAGCTCCTTTTCCAGCGCGTCCAGTTTGCGGGCCTGGTCTCGCGTGTCGGCGAACACGCCCCGCATCTTTACGAATGCACGCACGACGAACACGCTCATCTGCACGGCGCGATGGCTGTTCAGCACATTGGCGGCCATGATGGCGCCGTGCTCAGTGAAAGCGTAAGGTAGAAACCTAGGGTCGCGGTGCTTCTGAGAACCGGTCACAATTCGTGACCGGTACAGATTATCCGTAGGAGAATCAATGAGTTGCAAACTTGATGACACAATTTTGGACTTCAAATTGGCGAACTCGGCGACCGTGAGTTGGAACGCAAAGTCATCGGGGAAGCGCCGCAAGTTGCGCTTCACCGCCTGGTTCAAGACCTTCGTTTGCACATCATAGATCAGTGCGAGGTCCGCGTCTAAGAGGACCTTTTGCCCGCGAACGAGAAAGATGGCTCTCTCGATCCGCTCAGGTGGTATGAGGTCTTTCATATTTGGCTTTGACACTGACTTCCTGGTGAAAGTTACTTCTCGCAACCGACCCGTGTCCGGACCTTGTCGGGGTGTAATGCGTCGGTTAGAATGACGATCTATGCCTGATCCCCGCTGCATCGTCATCAAGGGCGCCAGGGAGCACAACCTCAAGAACCTGGACCTCACGCTCCCGCGTGACAAACTGATCGTCATCACCGGCCTCTCCGGCTCCGGCAAGTCGTCGCTCGCGTTCGATACGATCTACGCCGAGGGCCAGCGCCGCTATGTGGAGTCCCTCTCTGCCTACGCGCGCCAGTTCCTCGAGCAGATGGACAAGCCCGACGTGGACTCTATCGAGGGGCTCTCGCCGGCCATCGCCATCGAGCAGAAGACCACCGCGCGCAACCCCCGCTCCACGGTGGGGACGGTTACCGAGATCTACGACTACCTCAGGCTGCTCTTCGCCCGGATCGGCCGTCCGCACTGCCCCCAGTGCGGCGATCCCATTACCGCGCAGACGGTCCAGCAAATGGTGGACGCGCTCATGGCGCTGCCGGCAGGCGCGAAGCTCTCCGTGCTCGCCCCCATCGTCCGGGACCGCAAGGGTGAGTACAAAAAGGAATTGCAGGAGGCGCGCCGTGCGGGGTTCATCCGGGCGCGGATCGACGGCAAGCCGCACGACCTGGCGGACGAGGTCGCGCTGGACAAACAGAAGAAGCACACCATTGAGATCGTGGTGGACCGCGTGGTCCTCAAGCATGACGACCCGATGATGCAGCGGCTGGCGGACTCATTGGAGATTGCGCTCAAGCAGGCCCATGGTCTGGTCGTGATCAGCGTGGAGGGGGGCGGTGTGGGCCCGGGAGGGGGGTCCAGCAGGACGGGGCCCCCTCCCGGTACGAAAGACCTGATATACAGCGAGAAGCTGGCCTGCGTCCGCTGCGGGTTCAGCTACTCGGAGCTGACCCCCCGCCTCTTCTCCTTCAACAGCCCACATGGGGCGTGCCCCGCCTGTGACGGCTTGGGACACGAGCCGCCCAGGGGCTGCCCGCTGTTCAGCGAGGACGATGAATACGAGGTAGAGGATTACGGGTCGCTGTCGCTCTGCGCGGTCTGCAAAGGCGACCGGTTGAAGCCTGAAAGCCTGTCGGTCCTGATCGATCGGAAGTCCATCGCGGCGGTCACGCGTCTCTCGATCAGGGACGCCGCCGAGTTCTTCAAGCGGCTGAAACTCACCGAGCGCGAGCAGTTCATCGCGCATCGCATCCTGAAAGAAATCCGGGAGCGCCTGGGCTTCCTCATCAACGTCGGGTTGGACTACCTGACGTTGGATCGGGCCGCGGCCACGCTCTCCGGCGGCGAGGGCCAGCGCATCCGCCTGGCCACGCAGATCGGGTCCGGCCTGGTCGGCGTGCTGTATATCCTGGATGAGCCGTCCATCGGGCTGCACCAGCGGGACAACGAGCGGCTGCTGGACACGCTCATGCGGCTTCGGGACCTAGGCAATACCGTGATCGTGGTCGAGCACGACGCCGAGACGATGCGGCGCGCGGACTACATTCTCGACCTGGGGCCAGGCCCTGGCGTGCATGGAGGAGCCGTTGTCGCGAAGGGCTCGCCAGAGGAAGTCATGGCCAACAAGGAGTCCCTGACCGGGCAATACTTGCGCGGAGACATGAATATCACGCTCCCGCATCGGGCGCGGCAGGCGGGACGCCACCTCACGATCGTCGGAGCGCGGGAGCACAATCTCAAGAACGTGACGGTGAAGGTTCCGCTGGGCCTGCTGACGTGCGTGACGGGCGTCTCGGGGTCCGGCAAGAGCACGCTGCTTTTTGATGTCTTGTACCGGAGCCTGCGGCAGCTTTTATACGGCGAGCGAGTACGTGGGGTCCCTAAGAGACCGTGGATCACGGGATGCTCGGACATCAAAGGCATCGAGCACATCGACAAGATCGTCAACATCGACCAGTCGCCGATCGGCCGCACGCCGCGGTCCAACCCGGCGACCTATACCGGCCTGTTTACCTACATCCGGGAGTTCTTCGCGAACCTGTCCGAGTCGCGGGTGCGGGGTTACAAGGCCGGCCGCTATTCGTTCAACGTGAAGGGCGGGCGGTGTGAGGCATGCCAGGGCGACGGCCTGATCAAGATCGAGATGCATTTCCTGCCGGATGTCTATGTGACCTGCGAGGTCTGCAAGGGCCGGCGGTACAATCGGGAGACCCTGGAAGTCCGCCACAAGGAGAAGAGCATCGCCGACGTCCTCGACATGACCGTCGAGGAAGCCCTGGCGTTTTTCCAGCACCTGCCCCTCATCAAGGGCAAGCTGCAGACGCTCTTCGACGTGGGGCTGGGGTACATCAAGCTTGGCCAGTCGGCCACGACGCTCTCTGGAGGCGAGGCGCAGCGGGTAAAGCTCTCCCGCGAGCTCTCTAAGCGGGCGACCGGGCGCACGCTCTACATTTTGGACGAGCCCACCACCGGCCTGCACTTCGCCGATATTCAGAAGCTCCTCGAGGTCCTCAACCGCCTGGTGGAGTCGGGCAACACGGTCGTGGTGATCGAGCACAACCTCGACGTCGTCCGTAACGCTGACTGGATCATCGACCTGGGGCCGGAAGGCGGCGATCGCGGCGGCGAAGTCGTCGCCGCAGGGACACCCAAGGAGGTCGCGGCCGTGAAGGTCTCCCACACCGGGCGGGTTCTGCGCGAGGTGTGACAAGCGAGCGGGGTTGTTCCGGAACGCCGTCCGCGGTCCTCTCAGAGTCTGTTTTCGATGGCGTAGCGCACCATCTGCGCCACGTTCCGGATCCCGAGTCGGCGCCCAATGTTCACGCGGTGCGTTTCGGCTGTGCGTGGGCTGATGCCCAGCTTCTCGCCGATCTGCTTGCTGGTATACCCGTGAGCCACCAGGCTCAACACTTGACGCTCGCGCGGTGTGAGGCGCGGAGTCGTTCGTCGGGAGTTTTTCATGTCAAAGGCGGGATCTTTTAATTTCGGTCTATCGGTCCTGTGTACAGTCATGATGTGCAGAACCCTCCCTGTCTTTGATCAGTGAAGGATGGTTAAGCGGCATCATACCCTGATTCCGAGTCAAAAGACAATCGGGGAAACATCCCAATGAACAAGGAGAATCGGGTCATCCTTGGGGGGGCCACATTTTTTCTGGATTTTCCATGTCACCTTTGCCGAAATGGCGTGTCAGAGAGAGGGTAGGAAGTGGATGCGGCGGGATGGCGGCGTCGGACTACCAACTATTGGACCGCTACGCGGCTGGCGACGAGTCGGCGTTTGAGGAGCTGGTCACGCGCCATCAGAAGACCGTCTATGAACTGGCGTACCGAATGCTGGAGAACCATGCCGACGCGGCCGACCTGGCGCAGAAGACGTTCGTGCAGGCCTTCCTCCACCATCGGTCCTTCAAGCGCGTGTCCAGCTTTCGGACCTGGCTGTATCAGATCTGCCTCAATCAGTGCCGCAACGCGCTCCGCGCTCGAGCCCGGCTGGCGCATGAGGATGTGGACGAGCTGGCGCTGGCGGCTCCGCAGGACACCTTTGCGATGGTCGCCAGCTCCGAGCAGCGGGACCGCCTGGGGCAGGCGATCCGGACCCTGCCGGCGAGGCAGCGGGAAGCCCTGGTGCTGCGCGTGTATCACAACCATGCCTTCGCGGAGATCGGGGTGATCATGAGCTGTTCGGAAGGGACCGCGAAAGCCAATTACCATCACGCGGTGGACAAGCTCCGCCGTGTCCTGACTGCGGGTGAGGGATGAACATGACCTGTCATGAGATCAAGGAATTGACCGTACCGTACCTGGAACTGGACTTGGAGCCGTCCCGCATCCGGGACGTCACCGGCCACCTGGATGGATGCGCGGGCTGCCGTGCCGAGATGGAGGCAGTCCGCCAGGTCCTCGTCCGGGTCAAAGGGGTGTCGGTGCCGGACCCGGGGGACCGATTTTGGAAGGAATTCCCGGACATCGTTCGCCGTGGACTAGCACGCGAAAGGCCACCTGGCCGCTCTGTTTGGACCGTTGCCTGGATGCCAGGGTGGCCGCTGGCCCTCGCGGCATCGGTTGTGTTGATCGTCGGCGCCTGGTCCCTGAAAGGTCTGCTCGATAGAGGGCTGGGGCCGCCCGAGCAATCTGTGGTGACGCAGGGTCCTATCGCTGTGGACCTGCCGGGTCTCGGCGATGCGGACTGGGAAGCATACTGGGAGGATGATCCGGACATGGTCTTGGTCGAAATGGCGACGCAATTGGATCGTCAGACCATGGACCGATTATTTGCCGACATTTAATCACAAAGGAGCACCATGAATTCGATCGCGCGTAGATCCCAAGCTGTCTTAGCCTTGATCCTGGTGCTGGGAGCGCCGATGTCATTGACCATGGCCCAGGAACCTGGTCCACAGGGTGGCTCGTCGCCAGCGCCACCGGTGACGGAAGAGATGAACCGCATGACGGGGCCAGAACGCGGCGGTAAGGACCTAGAGGAGCGGATCCGGCACTTCGAGGCCAAGAGGAGGGAGAAACTGCTGCAGGTTCTGCAATTGGACGAGGCCACCCGTACCAGGCTGACCCAGCGGCTGGAGCAACTGGACCAGAAGGCGCAAGACTTGCGTCGCCAGCGGCAGGAAGCCGTGCAGGCCTTACGTGAGCAAGCCAAGGGGCTCCGCAAGGATATACGGCGGGGGCAGCGCAACGGTGGTGGGCGTGGCCCTGAAGGGACTCCGCCTGCAGGAGGCAGCCCGGCCGATACCAGCGCATTGCGGCAGACATTAGAACGGGTCTATGCGGTGGAGGATGCCATGACGGGCTTGCGACGGGAGCGTCTGCAGGTGGCGCGCGACTTGCTGACGCCCGAGCAGCAAGCCAAGTTCGTCCTCTTCACCGTGAAGTTTCAGAAGGAGATGCGCGAGCGGCTGCAGCGGGAACACGGCGGACCGGAGGGAGGAGGGAAGTAGTTCACCCTCCCAGAAAGCCGGCGTCACGCCGCGCAATGCTGCTACTGCCCTGTAGAGGTTTCCCTACAGCGCTGAATTCTCTCCCCAACAGTATGTAATTGACAGATTGCCATAACCGAGTCGGTTTCGAGACATCTTCAGATATGGTCCCCCTCTTGCTCACCCGAAGAGCGTGTTTATCTGGACTGAGGACCGAGGAGATTCCGGGCGAGGATAAGTGGGGGATGTCGTATCCCATCGGCACCCACGTTCGGATAAGGCGCCTAGGCTTCTACCACCATGCCATCATTGTCGGTGGCGATGCAGCCTTGTTGAGTCCGGTGATGGTGATCGACAATGACAAGGGTTTCGGAGTGTCGCGTCGAACTCTCCACGAAGTTGCCGCGGGTGATCCGGTGAAGGTTGTTGCAATCCCCCAATCCCCAGAGCATGCTGCTGCAATCGTGGAACGAGCATACAGCCAGCTCGGAGCGCCTTACGATCTGTTCGGCAGGAATTGTGAACACTTTGCCACGTGGTGTGTAACTGGCGTCCCCCGCAGCTATCAGCTCTATAACTACACCGCCGTCGCTGGGGTTATGAGCCTCGGCCTCGTTCTGACCGCATTGAACGCGAAATTCAGACGTGTCCCTGCGTGATTGACATCCAGACATTTGCCGCCCACAACGGTTGTACCACCCTTAAAAGTTCTGGTACGCTCCCGTCATGGTGTGGCGGTTCATCGTCCTCGGGGTCCTGCTCGTGATCGTGTATTTCATGGTGAAGAGCGCCCTGCGGGGTCTGTTTGGCAAGAACCAGGACGTGACGCGATCTGTTGGGACCTCAGGCAGGCCTTCCGAGATGGTCCAGGACCCGGTCTGCGGGATGTTTATACCGAAGGAAGGCGCGTACTTCCTCGAACAGAGCGGGCAGAGGGTATTCTTCTGCAGCGAGACCTGCCGCGCCAGCTACCAGAAGAAACTTGCCGGTGCCTAGGAAGATGGCGCAATGACAGCACTAGGGCGTCAGCAGCCGGACGCATAGCTGTAGGCGTCCAGCTTGCCTGCCTTGTCGAACTCCAAGGTGATCTCGCATTCGTGCGGATTGATCCCGCCCAGAATGCGTTGGGTGCCGCCGGCGATCCGGTAGTAGGTCCAGGTCTCGCCGCGTCCGAACCATCGCTTGGAGGTCCCGGAGGGCTT